>CALMJO010000418.1 GCA_937864375.1 uncultured Spirochaetota bacterium | reverse complement strand
GTGAAGGGGGCCTCCAGGGGGGAGGGACTGGGAAACCGGTTCCTGGGCCACATCCGCACGGTTGACGCTATCGTCCACGTGGTGCGCTGCTTCACCGAGCCCGACGTGGTCCATGTCGCCGGCGAGGTTGACCCCGTTCGCGACGCGGAGATCATCAACACGGAGCTCATGCTCGCCGACCTCGAGGTGCTCACGCGCGCGGGCGACAAGGTGAAAAAGCTGGCGCAGTCCGGCGACAAGGAGGCGAAGGCGCGCCTGGATATAATCGAGCGTGCGGCCGAGTTCCTCGACGCCGGAAAGCCGCTCGCCGGCCTGGAAATGCACGAGGACGAGCGCGCGTCGCTGTGGGAGTACGGCCTCATCACGCAGAAGCCTGTCCTGTACCTCGCGAACATCGACGAGGGAGGCGCGGACTCGGCGCCGGCCAGGGCGCTCGCGGCGTACGCGCAGGCGCACGGCGCGCAGTACCTGTACCTGATCGGCAAGATCGAGGAGGAGATCTCCCACCTGCCCGACGGCGAAAAGCAGGAGTTCCTGGAGGCGATGGGACTGGAGGAATCGGGGCTCGCGCGCCTCATCCGCGCCGCCGTGAAGCTCTTGGGCCTCGTGACCTTCTACACCGCGGCGACCGAGCTCCAGGCCTGGATGATACCCGGCGGCACCACCATGCAGAGGGCCGCGGGAAAGATCCACAGGGACATGGAGCGCGGCTTCATCAGGGCCGAGGTGTTCTCGTTCGCCGACCTCGAGCGCGCGGGCGACGACCACAGGCTCCGCGAGATGGGGCTCCTGCGCGCGGAGGGCCGCGACCATCCCGTCCAGGACGGCGACATCGTCAAGTTCCTGTTCAACGTCTGAGGGGCCGGCGGACCGATGGGCGGAGAGCTGGACACCAGGAGGCGCTTCCTGATCCTCTTTGGGCTCGACGAGGACTACGGGCTCGAGGAGCTGGGCGCGGCGTACCGGGCCCTCGCGAAGCTAAACCATCCCGACCTGCATCCCGATCCCTCCTCCGGGATGCGCATGACGATCGTCAACGAGGCCTACCGTTACCTGCTCGACGCGCACGGGAAGCGCCGCGCCGCGCCGCTTCCCGAAAAGCCGCGCGACGAGTGCTACGAGATCTACCGCGCCGCATTCGACGAGCTCAGGGAGGCGCTCGCCGATTACTTTGGCGAGGGGGCCGGCAAGTCCAGGATGAAGGACCTCGCGCACCTCAGGGAAAGGCTCATGGTCGCCCGGAAGGGGTTCGCGCGCCTGGTGGACGAGCTCCCGTACAACCCGTGGACGAGCGACGCCATCGACCGCATCCTGAGCATCAATACCTGGCTCGCGGACAATAAAAGTGGTTGAAAAAATGGGGGAGCATTTATAGGCTACCATCAGTCGACGCGCCTGTAGCTCAGTGGATAGAGCAATGGCCTCCGGAGCCATGTGTCGCACGTTCAACTCGTGTCAGGCGCACATTCAACGAAGAGGCGGGATGCGTCCCGCCTCTGCAAGTTTCCGGGAACGGCAGCCCGGCGATTCGGCCCCCCGACGTAAGAGATTTGACAAAACCAGGCTCCGGGTGAATAAATAATTACCATTCCATTTTCCGGGAGGAAACGACTTCTCATGAACGCCGCACGACTACCCAGGATCCTGGCAGCGGCCTGCGCCGCCGCGCTCGTGCTGCTGGCGCCGCTCGAGGCCGCGCGGAACCAGCCGGTCGCAGTGGACGGCGTCCTCGATCTCACCTCCTGGGACTTTGCCAAGGACGGGCCCATAGCGCTGAACGGCGCCTGGGAATTCTACTGGGACCGCCTCCTCACCCCCGCAGATTTCGCCGCCGCCGCAAAACCGCAGATGGACTCCTGGTTCGAGCTGCCAGGGACCTGGAACAGGTACGCGGTGAAGGGAGCTGTGCTGGGTCATGAAGGGTACGCGACCTTCCGCCTCACGGTGCTCCTAGGCGCGCACCACGCGCCGCTTGGCATCAAGCTCTTCAGGCTCTCTACGGCCTGCAGGCTCTGGGTGAACGGCATCCCCGCCGCCTCGGCCGGGATCACCGGCACCAGCAAGAAAACCTCCGTGCCGCAGTACCTGCCCCAGGTGGCGTCCCTCGCGTCGCAGGGAGGGAAGGCAGAGCTCGTGCTCCAGATCTCCAATTTCCATCACACGAAGGGCGGTCCCCGGGAAGAGATCATCGTGGGACTGGATGAGCGGCTGCGGAGCGCCTTCATGCGGAAAATGCTCATGGAGCTCTTCGTGGCCGGGAGCATTTCCATCATGGGACTGTACCATGTCATCCTGCACCTCTACCGGAGGAAGGAGCGCGCGGCCCTGCACTTTGGCCTGTTCTGCTTCACCATTTCCATCTGGGCCGTGCTGAACGGCGAGCTTTCCCTTGTGCAGGCGTTCCATGGGCTTGACTGGCGGGTGCACCGCACGATGAGCTACCTCGCGCTCTGCTTCAGCCTTCCGCTGTTCGTCAATTACATCCGGGAGATCTTCCCGCGCACCTCGCGGCGCGTGACGCTGGCGATGAGCGGCGCGGGTGTGCTCTACGCGCTCCTTATACTCGCCGCACCCATTGCCGTCTACAGCGCGGCGCTCCCGTATTACGAGATCATAGTCCTCGCCGCCTTGGTATACGTGCTCTTCGTCGTGGCGCGGGAGCTCGTGGGCAGGAACGTGGAGGCGGTGTACGTGAGCGTGGGCATCGTGATCTATTTCGCCACGGTGGTGAACGACATCCTGTACGACAACTACATCATCCGCACGGCCATGCTGGGGCACCTGGGGCTTTTCGCGTTCTTCCTCTCGCAGTCCTTCCTCATGGCGCGCCGGTTCTCGTATGCCTTCATGATGTCGGAGCGCCTCTCCGCCGACCTCCAGGAGAAGAACGAGTCCCTGCGCGAGCTTGACCGCCTGAAGGACGAGTTCCTCGCGAACACCTCGCATGAGCTGCGCACCCCGCTTACCGGCATAATAGGCATCGCCGAATCGCTGGCCGACGGCGTCGCAGGGCGCGTATCCGACGGGATGCGAAAAAACCTTGACCTGGTCATCGCGAGCGGCCGCCGGCTTTCGAACCTTGTGAACGACATCCTGGACTTTTCCCGCCTGAAGCACCACGACATCATCCTCGCGCCCGCCCCCGTGAGCGTCCATTCCGTGGCGCAGGCGGTGCTGGACGTGGCGCGCTACCTCTCGGGCGGCAGGGAGATCACCCTGGCCAACGGTGTGGATCCCGCGCTTCCCGCGGTCATGGCCGACGAGGCGCGCGTGGAACAGATCCTGCACAACCTCGTGGGCAACGCCCTGAAGTTCACCCTGCGCGGACGCATCGAGGTGAACGCCCGCCTTCTTCCCGGCGACCGCCTGCTCGAGGTGAGCGTGAGCGACACGGGCCAGGGAATACCGGATGACAGGATCGAGCGCGTCTTCGAGCCCTTCGAGCAGGCGGACGGGTCGGCGACCCGCGCGCACGGCGGGACGGGGCTGGGGCTCTCCATCACGAAAAAGCTCGTTGAGCTGCACGGGGGCTCCATCGGGATCGTCTCGAAGGAGGGCGAGGGCACCAGGGTCGCCTTCACGCTGCCCCTGAAGGGGCCGGAGAACGCCGCCCCGGCGGCGGAACGGCGCGCGACGCCGCGAGGACGTTATGCGGAACCCGTTAGGGACGAAGCGGGTACAGGCCTCCACGAACCGGAATTGCCGGAGCAGCATCCGGGCGACAGGGCGTTTTCATGCAGCGGGTGCCGCATACTCGCGGTCGACGACGACCCGGTAAACCTCCAGGTGATCGCGAACCAGCTCGCGCTCCACGAGTATTCGGTCACCACGGTATCCGGGGGCCAGGAGGCTCTCCAGGCGATCGAGCGCGGAGACGAGTTCGACCTCGTGCTCCTGGACATCATGATGCCCCACGTGTCAGGCTTCGAGGTCGCGCAGGCCGTGCGCAGGAAGTACGACCTCTTCGAGCTGCCCATCATCATGCTCACGGCGAAGAGCAGGCTCGTGGACATCGTCACCGGCTTCGAGGTGGGGGCGAACGATTACGTGACCAAGCCCTTTCACCGCGAGGAGCTCATGGCTCGGGTCCACACCCTCATCACGCTCAGGCGCGCGGTGAAGGACAACGCGCGCCTCTCCGTGATCGAGAACGAAATCCGGAACGCGCTCACGATCCAGCGCTCCATCCTCCCCGAGAAATCGCCCGCGGTGCCGGGAACCAGCATCGCCTACCGGTACGTCCCCATGCGCAGCCTCGGGGGCGACTTCTTCGACTTCTTCACGGCGGGTCCCGGGAGGCTCGGGACGATCGTGACCGACGTGTCGGGCCACGG
>CALMJO010000417.1 GCA_937864375.1 uncultured Spirochaetota bacterium | reverse complement strand
GTGTCGCCCATTCCGTTGAAGTCGGCGACCCCGCGTCGGATCTGGGGCCCCGTCGTCACGGTGGCGACGTGGCGGAGCATCACCGGCGTGCCCTCCTTCCCGGTCTTGAGGACGATGCTGCCCAGCTCTTGGGTCCCCCTGACGTAGCCGTGCGCGCGCACCATGAACTCGCGCCCGCTCCATTCCAGGAGCCGCCCGCCCGATTCGTTGTTGCTTTTCTTCACCGCCTCCATCACGTCCATGAGCGAGAGGCCAAAGCCCTGGAGCCGATTGGGGTCCACGATCACCTGGTACTGGCGCTCGAAGCCTCCTATGGTCGCGACCTCGGAGACGCCCTGCACGCCCTGGAGCGAGAACTTGAGGTACCAGTCCTGGTAGCTCCTGAGCGCGGCAAGGCTGTGGGTGTTGCTTTTGTCCACGAGCGCGTACTGGTAGACCCAGCCCACGCCCGTGGCGTCGGGGCCCAGCTCCAGCTTCGCGCCCGCGGGGAGCGCGCCCTGGATCTTCGAAAGGTACTCGGTCACGCGGCTGCGCGCCCAGTAGATGTCGGTCCCGTCGTGGAAGATCACGTAGACGTAGGAGAAGCCAAAGTCGGAAAAGCCCCGGATGGTCTTCACGCCCGGCGCGCCCAGGAGCGCGGAGATGACCGGGTAGGTCACCTGGTCCTCGATGATGTCGGGGCTGCGGTCCCAGCGGGTGTAGATGATCACCTGGGTGTCCGACAGGTCCGGTATCGCGTCGAGCGGGATGTTCTGGATCGCGTACGAAGCGTAGAGCATCGCCGCCGCGACCGTGAAGATCACGAGCATGCGGTTGTGCGCCGAAAAGCCGATGAGCTTCTGGATCAATGCGCGTGCTCCTGCGCCTGCGCGCGCGCACCCCTGAGCGCCGCCTTGAGGGAGGACTCAGAGTCAATGAGGAAATTTGCCGACGTCACCACGCGCTCGCCGGCCCTGAGGCCGGAGAGCACCTCGTAGTAGCCGTTGGACGCGCGCGTTCCCAGCTCCACCTCGCGCGGGATGAGGGTTTCGTCGGGCCCGTCCACGAACACGTAGTCGTGCCGGCCGGTGCGCATGACCGCGTCCTCGGGAAGGGCGATCTTCTGCCCCATGCCGTAGGAGATTACGGCGTCGGCGAACATGCCTATTTTGAGGACGAGCCCGGGATTGGCAATGTCCATGCGCACGCGCAGGGTCCGGGTTTCGGCGTTGAGCGCGGGATAGAGGAAGCTGATCTTCCCGGAAAAGAGCTTGCCCGGCCAGTAGGGGAGGGTGATGTCCACGGCCATGCCCTCGCGCACGTAGGGGATGTCGCTCTCGTAGATGTCGGCCTCGCCCCACACGGTGGAGAGGTCGCCTATGAGCATGAGCGGGTCGTTCATCATGATCTTCTGTCCCGCGACCACGTTCTTCTCTATCACGTAGCCGGTCGCCGGGGAGTAGAGGACGGCCGTGCGCTCGAAGGCGCGCTCGGTCTCCAGGCGCGCGATCTGCGCGTCGGTGAGGTCGTACAGGCGCAGGCGCTCGAGCGCGGCCTTCTTCACCTCGCGGATGCTCTGCTTCATGTAGTCGTTCGCGATGCCCGCGCCCGCCTCCTCGGCCCTGAGCGCCGACACGTATTCCTGCCGGGCGCTCACGAGCTCGGGGCTGTACACGGTCATGAGGGGGTCGCCCTTCTTTACGAACATTCCCGTCTGGTTCACGTGGAGCGCCTCGACCCAGGCGTTCACCTTGAGCGCCACGCGGTAAAGGCGCCCCTCGTCCGCGAGTATGCGCGCGGGGGCACGCAACTCCTTTTTAAGCGGCATGTATTTCACGGTGTCGAGCGTGAGGCCCAGCATGGCGCGCTTCTCGCGGGGCACCGCCACGGGAGCGAGCCCCGCGATTCCCTCGTCGTCGGGATCGAAGAAGCGATCGGTGACGTACAGCAGCATGGCGGGT
>CALMJO010000416.1 GCA_937864375.1 uncultured Spirochaetota bacterium | reverse complement strand
GTTCAATTCGGAAGGCCGATTAGTCGTATTTTTCCATTTTTTTGTCTTTTTTATCCTTGTCCTTCTCATCAGCCTCGAGCCTTGCGCGGAGTGCGTCGAGCGTGTTCTTTAATTTATTCGCCTCATCGGATTCCGAGAACAGGATCATTATTTTCCTGAGTATGGAAAGGAACTCAATGGACCTCAGCATGTCGCCCGGGACCTTGGTCGACTGCTCGTACTTGTTCCGGTACTGCTGGGCGACGTCCCTGAGGCTCGATTTGCAGATCCTGAGGAGCTCCTGCCGCTCGCGGTAGAATTCAGTGCGGGGGTCCCTGTATTTCTGAATGTCGGAAAAGTTGATGACATTCTTCGTGATGACCGACACGCGCGCATTCAGGTCGACGAACGACCATTTCCACTTGGAGGTCTCGCCTATCTTCTCTATAAGCGTGGAGAGCACGTAGTGCAGCCTCTTTATGAAATTGAGCCATTGCTGCGGGTTTATCCTGTCGAGCGCCTGCAGGTATTCCTCGTTTTCCTTAAGCGAGCGGTCGACCTGGTTGCCTACGAGATCCTCCATCTTCTGGAGAACGTTTATGAATTCCTTGCGGGCGTTCTTTAGGCTGTTCTCGTTCTTGATGTTCATGATCTCGACCGAAGCATCGCTCATGTTAAGGTCGAGGGATATTATTTTGAGGAGTTCCAGCACCGTTTCTATGACATAGTACGCCTTTATCCTTGGCATCTCCTTCTGCTTTTTCTGCAGCTCGGTGATGTGCTTGTACGAGGCGTCCTTTTCGACCTTGAGGTCCTTTATGTATTCGTTGTACGCGGTCTTGTCTGCCTTGGAAACTGCCATCGTTCCTTCCTAGACGTAGGTATCTACTTGTTCGCCCCGTCCCCGCTCCGGCGCCCGGGGCTCCCGCTCCGTTTCACTCGGCGGCTTTTCGGTCTGCTGCACCGGCGCTCCCTCGGGGTTGAAACCCCTCGTGATGACGTCGGGCCCGCTTATGTTCTGAATCTCCATGGCACCCTCCCGCTGCAGATACATTCCCAATATATCCGCCCTGCGCGGGAAAAGTCAAAGTCTTTTTGGCTTCCCGTCCTAAGCCGTTGCTCCCCCGTCGACCAGGACCACCTGCCCGGTAATAAATCCCGCCGCGTCCGAACACAGGAACAGCGCCGGATGCACCACGTCCATGATCTCGGCGATTCTTCCCAGCGGAATCGTTTTCACCACCTGGTCGTGGATGTCGCTGTTGGACCAGAAGGGCTTGCTGAAATCGGTCCGCACCATCCCCGGGGCCACGGCGTTCACCTGTACGTTGTACGGGGCGAGCTCGACGGCGAGCACCCTGGTGAGCATCTCGATTCCCGCCTTCGCGATCCCGTAAATTCCCATGGCGGGCGCCGCCTTTCTGCCCGCAATGGACGATATGCTCATGATCTTTCCGTATTTTTGGTCGCGCATGATGCGGGCCGCTTTGCGTGAGCACAGGAAGGTCCCGTTCAGGTTGGATTCGATTATCTTCTGCCAGGTCGAAAAATCGGCGTCGGCGACCGACGGGGTGATGAGGTTCATCCCCACGTTATTGATCAGGATGTCAACCCTTCCGAATTTTTCGATAACCCCGGCAAACAGGGCGTCGACCTCTTCTTCCTTGGCAATATGCGCCTGCACCGCTAGAACCGAGCCGCCCCCGCCGAGCGAACTCACCGCCGCATCGAGACCCTCTTTCTTCCGTCCGCAAATCACCACCTTCGCCTTCTGCTCGAGGAGCGTTTTTGCGAGCTGGAGCCCTATCCCCCGGCTTCCGCCCGTCACCACCGCTACCTTTCCTTCAAGACCATAGTTCATCGCCGGCATCGTGAATCCTCCCGCCTCGTAATGTTGCTGGTCCCGTGTTCCCCGGACCGGGGAAAGACCAGGAATTTATTCCTAATTTTTACTTGAAATTTCCGCTTCCTCGGGTGACAACTTTAACGTACAGGGCCCGGGAAAATCAAGCATTTCATTTCCCGCCCCGGGGAATACTCGATATAAATATGAAAAACGCTCTAGTGCTTGTCCTCGCGGGAATTCTGTGCGCGCTCTGCTTCTCCGCCCCCGCGGCACGCTCCCAGGAGCGCGTCATTCAGCTCTACGAGGAAGACAGGGCCTACTGGAAGGACATCCTCGCCGACGGTTCGATCGCGCGCAAGAACCAGTTTTATGCGGCCTACGTCGCCTACAGGGAGCGTCTCACGGACCTGTCCATCGAGAGCTTCAGGGAAACCGTAAACGCAAACCCCGCACACGGGCCCGTCAGGATTATCTCGTGTTACTACCTGGGAAAAAACTTTTTTCTGCAGGGGAATTACGCGGAGGCCATAGAACAGTTTTCGATGGTTAAGGCGATCGAGCCCGGTTCATACGGCTTCATCCGGCACTGCGCGCTCCTCAATACCGCCATCGCCTATCACCGCCTTAAAAACGGCGACAAGTGCCGCGAGCTCCTGCAGCTTGTCATCTCCGGGGACGCCGACAAGACCTTAAAAAATGCGGCGCAGGACATTCTAAAATCCGTCCAGTAGCATCGCCCGGAAGTCAGGAAGGCCCGGGGAACCCCTGGCCTTTAAAGCGCGCCGGGGCGCTCTTTACACCCTTCCAATCGAATAATACTCGAACCCGATCTCTTTCATCTTCTGTGAATCATACAGGTTCCGACCGTCGAACACCACCGGTGTCTTCAGGTGGGCCTTTATCTTCTCGTAATCGGGCTTGCGGAACTGGTTCCACTCGGTGAGCAGAAGGAGCGCGTCTGCGCCGTCCAGGACATCGTACGAATGCGCGACATACTCGATATTTTTGGTACCGATGATCGATTTCGCGACCTCCATGGCCACCGGGTCATGCACCTTGAAGCGCGCGCCCTTGTCCCTGAGGAGCCCGATGATGTCGATCGAGGGCGCCTCCCGCATGTCGTCCGTCTGCGGTTTGAACGCGAGCCCCCATACCGCGAACGTTTTCCCCTTCACGTCGCCATTGAAG
>CALMJO010000415.1 GCA_937864375.1 uncultured Spirochaetota bacterium | reverse complement strand
CGAATCGGGATTCCCCATCACCGGGTAGACGTATACATCATGGACCCGTCCACCGGGGACTACCTGGGAAGGCTGTGCGAATTCAGGAAATGCCCCTCCGAGAAGTTCGTGTGCCGTACGCCGGGATGCGGACAGGTTCCCTTCCTCAGGGTACACGAGGGCTTCTCGTTCGATCACCGCGTATTCGAATCGAACCCGCACCGGGCGCTGTTCGCGCGCTGAGGGTCGCCCGTTTTTAGGCTTGACAAAAATCGGACCCCAAAAATTACTAAGTATTCTTATTTAAATTTGTGTAGTATGCACACACTGTACTGACGGGGCAAAGGGAACGCGATGTTCAGAGAAAGGATCTATTGCGGTGAAGTGAGCGCGGGAGCCGTGGGCGGGCGCGTGGTGCTTGACGGTTGGGTGGACAAGAAAAGAGACCTCGGGGGTCTCATTTTTATTGAATTGCGTGACGTTTCGGGCATCGTCCAGATCGTCATCGATTCGTCCAAGTCCCCCGACGTCGCGGAGATTGCGAACGCGGTGCGCAGCGAATTCTGCCTCCACGTGACGGGGACGGTCGCGCGGCGCTCGGCCGAGACCGTGAACCCCAACCTCGCCACGGGCGAGCTCGAGGTCATGGCGGATTCCATAGTTGTCCTGAACACCTCCGCGGTGATACCGTTCCCGCTCGATTCGCGCACGGCAATAAACGAAGAGGTCCGCCTCACGTACCGCTACCTGGATCTCAGGCGCGAGGAAATGAAGACGACCATGATCAAGCGGCACCTGGCCATGCAGGCCGCGCGCACCTATCTCACGGCGCACCGATTCATCGAGATCGAGACCCCCATGCTCAACAAGTCCACTCCCGAGGGCGCGCGCGACTTCCTGGTGCCCAGCAGGATCAACAGGGGCATGTTCTACGCCCTCCCGCAGTCCCCGCAGCTGTTCAAGCAGATCCTCATGGTGTCGGGCTTCGACCGGTATTTCCAGATCGTCAAGTGCTTCCGCGACGAGGACCTGAGAAACGACCGCCAGCCCGAATTCACGCAGATCGACCTGGAGTTTTCCTTTATTACCAGGGAGATGATCATGGAATCGATCGAGGGCCTGGTGAAGGTCATGGTGAAGGAGGTGCTGGGCGTGGACGTCAAGGCGCCGTTCCCCGTCATGAGCTACGACGAGGCCATGGAGCGCTACGGGAAGGACGCACCCGACACGAGGTTCGGGCTCGAACTGGTCACCTGCACCGACGTGTTCGCCAGGTCGGAATTCAAGGTATTCCAGGAGGCGATCGCGAACAAGGGCGTCATCAAATGTCTCCCGGTTCCCGACGACGGAAAGATCTCGCGCAAGATGATCGACGACTACACCGAGTACGTGAAGATATTCAAGGCCCGGGGACTTCCCTATTTCCGCTACCGCGAAGGGGCCTTCGAGGGCGGCATAGCCAAGTTCCTTACCGACGGAGAGAAGTCCGCGCTCGCGGCGAAGCTGGGGCTCAAGGGAGTGACGCTGGTCTTCTTCGGGTGCGACAGCTTCGACGTCGTGAACGACACCCTGGCCAATCTTCGATTGCAGCTCGGACGGGACCTGGGGCTCATAGACGAGAACAGGCTCGATCTGCTATGGGTGCTCGATTTCCCGCTCCTGGAGTACCACGAGGAGGACAAGCGCTATTACGCAAAGCACCACCCGTTCACCTCTCCCTCCGCGGAGCACATAGGGCTGCTTGACTCCCTCACCCCGGAGAATATACATTTACTGAAGGCGCAGGCGTACGATATCGTGCTCAACGGCGTGGAGATCGGGGGCGGATCCATCAGGATTTGCAATACGGACGTGCAGAAGAAGATGTTCGGCGTGCTGGGCATAAGCGAGGAGGAGGCGAAGGTGAAGTTTTCCTTCCTGCTCGAGGCGCTCAAGTACGGCGCGCCGCCCCACGGCGGGATCGCGCTCGGACTGGACAGGGTGATCATGCTGCTGTTGAAGCGCGCCTCTATCCGCGACGTGATCGCGTTCCCCAAGACGCAAAAGGGGCAATGCCTCATGAGCGAGGCGCCGTCGCCCGTGGACCCGATCCAGCTCCGGGACCTGAGCATTAAGGTGGTCGAACGCTAGCATGAGCGAGGGCGCCGTCCAGAGCCACGTCGAGATCGACGATGTCGCTCTGTATCGCCGCATCTGCGGCCTCAAGGATGTCAATATCCGCACCATTGAGAGGATACTCGATGTGCGCATAATCCCGCGCGGCAACACGCTCATCATCAATTCCAGCCGCGAGAAGGCCGCGAGGGCGGAGACGCTTCTCCACGTGATGACCGATTTCCTCCACCTCAAGGACAAGGTCTACGAGTTCGACGAGTTCGACATCAGGTATCTCGCGACGACGATCGCGAACGGCGGCATCATCGATACCGAGGAGCTCAACCGGCTCAAGATCACCATCCCGGAGAGCGGGCGCGTCATCTCGCCAAGGACCCTTAACCAGGCCCGCTACGTCTCCTGCATCCAGAAATATCCCATCACGCTCAGCGTGGGTCCCGCGGGAACCGGTAAAACGTACCTGGCGGTCGCGGTGGCGCTCCAGCATCTCCTGAACGGACGCGTGGAGAGGATCATCCTCACGCGCCCGGCGGTCGAGGCGGGCGAGAGCCTGGGCTTCCTCCCCGGGGACCTGGTCCAGAAGATCAACCCGTACCTGCGACCGCTCTACGACGCGCTCTTTGACTTCCTGGGGTTCGAGCGGGTCACGAAGCTCGTGGAGAAGGGGAGCATCGAGATCGCGCCGCTGGCGTACATGCGGGGACGCACCCTGAACCGGTCATTCATCATCCTGGACGAGGGACAGAACACCACTGTCTCCCAGATGAAGATGTTTCTCACGCGGCTCGGGGCAAGCTCGCGCATCGTGATCTCCGGGGACGTGACGCAGATCGACATCGAGAAGCCCAAGAAGTCCGGCCTCCTGAACGCGATGAAGGTGCTCAGGGGTATAGACGAGATCGCGCTCGTGGAATTTTCCAAGGAAGACATCTGCAGGCACCCCATCGTGGAAAAAATAGTCGCGGCGTACGACCATCACGCCAAAACGGAGTAGGCGCGCGCACATGCTATACCTGTTCAGGATACTCAGGAAGTCGTTCAGGAGCTCCATGCGGCAGGCCACGGTGCGCCTCTCGCTTTTCCTGGTCATGGCGCTCATCGTGATCGCCACGATCCTTCTTTCGATCGGCATCGTAGGCAAGACCTACGATTACAGCATCGGGGACATCGCGCGGGAGGACATCCGCGTGCCGGGCGAGATAAGCTACAGGATCGAGTCCGAAACCAGGGTGGAAAAGCTGAGGGCCTCCGAAGCGGTGCCGCTCGTATTCGACATTGACCAGAACGTGCTCATCGAAACGCTCAAGATACTCGAGACGCTCTTCGACGGCATCGACCAGACGTTCAAGGAGTACCCCCCCGACGGCACCGACAGGACATTCCAGTTCATGAGGCTCAAGGAAAAGCTGGAGCGGACCCCGGGGACGTTCGAGTTCGAGGACAAGGTGCTCTTCAACCTCCTGCAGTATCCCCGTCCCACCGAGCTCAGGCAGATCATGCGCAGGATAATCATCTATATCCAGGACACGGGCGTGCTGGAGCGACCCTACGACAATCCGCTCAATTTAAAGAACAGGAACGCGACGATACGACTCTTCAACGATCCCGAGGATTCAAGCGACGTGTCGCGCAGCCTGGACTCGCTCAGGACGATCGAGGACGTGAGGCGCGATCTCTACACCATCTGCCTCTCCATCGCCCCGAACCTCACCAAGGACCAGCTTTTCCTCGTGTTCGTGGTCGCGGGGAGGCTAATCCGACCCAACATGAGCTTCAACGTGGAGGAGACGAGGAGGCGCATAGGGGAAGCGACGCACGCGGTGAAGCCGGTCATGGGCACGCTCAAGAAGGGGCAGTCGCTCGTGCGCGAGGGCGACACCATCACGACCGACGCGCTCAACAGGATTTCCATCCTCAACAACCACGCGCGCTCCAGCAAGACCAATTACATCCTGGGCGTGCTGATCCTCCACCTCTCGTTTCTCGTCATTTTTGGATACTTCCTGCTTGAATTCCACGCGAAGCTCCTGCCCGATCGCAAGATACCGGTGATCGTGTTCATGATCGTGGTCGTGTTTCTCGTCTACACCTTCTTCCTCTCGCGCACCGAAAACATCCTCAATTCAAACATCAATTTCGCGCTCTTTCTTCCCATTCCCGCGGTCACCATGATCGTGGCCACCCTGTTCAATCTTTTCCTCGCGATCATTATAGGGCTTTACGTGATCTTTTTCACATTCGTCATATCCAGCGGCTCCATGCCGGTGATCCTGCTCGCGTTCAGCTCCGCGATCCTTGGCGTGTTCGTGCTTAACAACGTGGAGAAGCGGACCGGCTTCCTCCGCGGAGGGCTCTTCCTGGGCATTATCAATTCACTGGTCGTCATTGGCGTGTGCCTCATGGAGGAATACTCGCTCGCCGACACCTTCAGGAACGTCGAGCTCGCCCTGGCCAGCGGCATCGTCAACTCCATGCTCGTGCTCGGCGTGTTTCCCCTCTTTGAGAACATGTTCGGGATCGTCACCAAGTTCAACCTGCTGGAGCTGAGCGACCTGAACGCGCCCATCTTCAAGAGGATGCTCATCGAGGCTCCCGGTACGTACAACCATTCGCTCATGGTCGCCACCATGGCCGAGGCGGCCTGCAAGGAGATCGGCGCGAATTACCTGCTGGCGCGCGTGGGCGGCTATTACCACGACATAGGCAAGATCGCGGAATCCGGCATCTACATAGAGAACAAGGCCGCGGATCCGCGGGCGAAGACCCTTTCCCCGGAAGAGTACTCGTCGATCATAATCGGCCACGTGAAGAAGGGCATCGATATCGCGGTGAACAACAAGCTGCCCAACGAGGTAATCGACTTCATCCGCGAGCACCACGGGCAGACGGTGATGACCTATTTTTATCACCAGGCGCTCGAGGCGGCGGAGGCGTCGGGAGCGGGGTCCGACATCCAAAAGGCCGCGTTCCAGTACCCAGGGCCCAGGCCGCACTCGCGCGAGACCGCGGTAGTCATGCTCGCCGACTCCATCGAGGCGGCGTCGCGCTCGCTGCAGGAGCCGAGCTACGTGAAGCTCGAGTCCCTGGTGAAGAAGATCATCTACAACAAGCTCAACGACGACGAACTGGAGTTTTCGAACCTCACCATGAGCGATCTCACCAGGGTGCAGAGGGCGTTCATGCGCGTGCTGAACGGTTTCTTCCATACTCGCATGGAATACCCTGAGAAGGAAGCGGTGGAGAAGCTCGAACAGAAGGTGATGAATGGGAAAACCGCTCCATGAGGTGTGCGCCGATTCGGTCCGCCTTCCATTTCAAGGAATTTCAAAGAAAACCGTAAAGAACTGGCTGGACACGCTCCATCGCGCGCTCGACCTGGGCAATGCGTCGATCACGCTCATCCTCACCACGGACGGGCGGGTACGCGAGATCAATCGCGACTACAGGAAGAAGGACAGGCCCACCGACGTGATCTCGTTCGCGTACAGGGACGAACCGTTCCCCCTCGCGCCCGGAAGCGTTGAATCGCTGGGCGATATCTACATTTCACTGGAACGGGCCCGGGCGCAGGCGGAAGAATACGGCGTATCCGCGGAAGATGAACTGAAGAGGCTTTTGGCGCACGGCGTGCTTCATCTCGCGGGCTATGATCACGAGCGATCCCCTGCCGAGGCGCGGCGCATGCGCCGGAAAGAGGCGGAGCTGCTCCCGCTTCTTTAAAACTGCGGTCACACCTTCTCGAGCTTCGCGAGCAGATCCTTCTTGAGCGCTGCGAGCTTCTCACTGAGCGCTACCTCCGCCGCCTTCTTATCCTTCTCCCCGGGGCCGCGGTTTACGCTGAAATAAAACTTGATCTTGGGCTCGGTGCCCGAGGGCCGCATCGTGATCTTGCTTCCGTCGGCGAGAAAAAACTGGAGCACGTCCGACGCGGGAAGGCCGTCGATGCGCTCCTCCTTCCCCGTGTCCGTGAATGTGCGTGAAAGCTTCTTTAAATCGTCGGCGCGTGTGACCGGGATAGAGGCGAACTCGGACGGCGCCGCGGCCCTGAACGCGGACATGATTCTGGAGATGCGCTCCATGCCGTCGACTCCCTTGAGAGTCAGGGAGTGCAGGTCCTCCAGGTAGAGGCCGAAGCGCTCGTAGATCATGGCGAGCAGGCCGGCGAGCGTTTTCCCCTCGCGGGCCAGCCAGTCGGCCATCTCCACGAAGAAGTAGCACGAGCTTACCGCGTCCTTGTCCCGGACGAAGCTCACGGGCAGGTAGCCGTAGCTTTCCTCGCCGCCGAACACGAAGGTGCGCGCTCCCGTTTTGTCGAACTCTCCCATCTTGAGCGCGATCCACTTGAACCCGGTGAGCACGTTTTCCGCGGCGCAGCCGAAGCTCTCCGCGATCCGGTCCTGGAGGTCGGTGGTCACCACGGTCTTCACGACCGCGCCGTTGGCGGGCAGCGTGCCGTTTTCCTTCATCCGGGAGAGGAGGTAATATTCCAGCATGGTGCCGATCTGGTTGCCGTTGATGAGTACGTAGTCGCCGCCTGGCGCCTTGAATCCCACGCCCATGCGGTCGGCGTCGGGGTCGGTGGCGAGGATGATGTCGGCGTTTACTTCGCGCGCGAGCTCCAGAGAAAGGGCGAGGGCGTCGGGCTCCTCGGGATTGGGCGACTTCACCGTGGGAAACGCTCCGTCCGGCTTCGCCTGCGATGCGACGAGCGAGACGCCGGTGAACCCGAAGTGAGCCAGGACCTCCGGCACGATCCTGTACCCGGTGCCGTGCAGGGGCGTGTACACGATCCTCACGCTCGACGCGCCCCTGGGCCTGAGCGCGTGTTTTTCCAGGTGAGCCAGGTACGCCGCGGTGACGTCGGACCCCACCACCCGGATTTTTCCCGACGCGACGCCATCGTCGAAGGCGATCCGTTTAATCTTCGTGATGGAATCGACGAGGTTGACCTCTTGTATGATCTCCCCGTCCTGGGGAGGGACCACCTGACCGCCGTCGTCCCAGTACACCTTGTAGCCGTTGTATTCCGGCGGGTTATGGCTCGCGGTGATCACTATGCCGCCGGCTGCGCGGAACTCGCGGATGGCGAACGAGCACAGCGGGGTGGGGGTGATGTCTTCGAAGAAATAGACCCAGATGCCGTTGCCGGCGAGGATGGACGCCGCCGCGCGCGCGAACTCTGCCGACATCCTGCGCGAGTCCCTGGCGATCACGACGCCGTCGGAGGCGCGGTTTCTCCGGACGATGTAGTTCGCGAGCCCCTGGGTCGCCATGCCCACGGTGTAGTCATTCATCCGGTTGGTGCCCGCGCCTATGACCCCGCGCAGCCCCCCGGTGCCGAACTCGAGCGTCGCGCGGAACCTGTCGACGAGCTCCTTCTCGTCGCCGCGCTCCACGAGCGCCCTGATTTCACCTATGGTGTAGTCGTCGAAGGGCGGACTGGTCCATTCGTCGATGCGCGCCTTTATTGCCGTGTCCATGGGGCCTCCGTGCTGCGGGTGTGAATAAAGAGGTTGACGCAGAGCGGCTAAAAATCAATCATTTTTCTCTTC
>CALMJO010000414.1 GCA_937864375.1 uncultured Spirochaetota bacterium | reverse complement strand
AGGAAATGTAGAATGAAAAACCTAATTCCAATAATTGCTGCATTAAATATTTTGTTTTTAATAATGCATGAATATGATGCTTTCCATAAAGGTGAATGGAAAATGTTAAAATTCTTGAATAAACTTAATGAATCTACCCAATACCTTATATTTTTATATTTACATATTCCACTCACCTTGTTTTGTTTATACTATTTGTGGTCAGTAATAAATCAAGCTAACTTTCTACTCTGGCTTATTGTAAATATTTTCAGTATTATTCATTTAATTCTTCATTTGTTTGCACGAAAATGGAAATCAAATGTTTTTATTAATATTCATTCTTTTATTTTCATTCTTGGATGGGCAATTACTGGTATTACTAGTTTGTTACTCTTAAATTATTATTAAAAAGAATGCTCCAAACTACGCACAACAGCGCATATATGCTTCGCTCCCTGTCGGTCGCTATGGGTGACCCCCCCTCGGTTGTTCGGGCCAATCGAAATGCGATGAGCGTCTTGAACACAAGATCAAACCCCGCCCCTATCTCTTCCATCGCCGTTACGCCGTTATCTCATCATCTCCTTTGAGAGGCGATCACGGAATAAAGCTTGCATCAGGTGCGTATTCCAGTACTTTGTTCCTTTAACCGGTCATCCTGCGCGGCGCACCAAACCGCGCAGCACCAAACTGTACGGAGCCTTCTCATGAAAAAACTCGACGGCGGCCTGGAGCTCGTTCCCGGCTACACCTTTTCCGCGGTGGAATGCGGTATCAAGTACGCGGGCAGGCTCGACCTCTCGCTCATATTTTCGCGCAGGCCCTGCGTCGCGGCGGGGGCGTTCACTACCAATAAAATCTTCGCCGCGCCCGTGCGCCTGTGCCGGGAGCGGGTGGGAGGCGCAGTCCACGGCGTGCTCGTCAATGCGACGAACGCGAACGCCTGCACCGGCGACGAGGGCTACGCCAATGCCGTGACTCTCACGCGCGACGCGGCCAATGCGCTGGGAGTCCCGGACGGCTCCATCCTCATGGCATCCACCGGCGTCATAGGCGTACAGCTTCCCGCGGCGAAGATGAGCGCCTCCATCCCGGCGCTCGCGGGCGCCCTCTCGCCCGAGGCGGGCCCGCTGGTCTCGAAGGCGATCATGACCACCGACACTTTCCCCAAGGCGGTCGCGGCCTCGTTCGACACGTCCGCGGGGACGTTCACTATCGCGGGGACCGCGAAGGGCGCGGGCATGATCGCGCCCAATATGGCGACGCTCCTCGCGTTTCTCATCACGGACGCGCCGCTCGCGCGCCCCGCCCTGGGTAACGTGTTCAAACGCTGCATCGCGCGCTCGCTCAACGCGATCACCATCGACGGCGACATGTCCACGAACGACACGGCCCTCATCCTCGCGCCGCAGTCGGACTCCCCCCTCACCGCCCCGGAAGACATGGAGGCGTTCGAGGAGGCGCTCGCGTACGTCCTCACGGGTCTGGGCGAGCTGCTGGTGCGCGACGGCGAGGGCGCGACCAAGTTCGTCACCGTAAACGTGACAAACGCGGCGAGCGACCGCGACGCCTCCCTCGCGGCGAAGGCGGTCGCCCAGTCGCTGCTCGTGAAGACGGCGCTCTTTGGCAACGATCCCAACTGGGGACGCATCGCGTGCGCAGCCGGGTATTCGGGAGCCGATGTCGCGGAGGAGAGCCTCTCCGTGAGCATGAACGGCGTGCTCCTGCTCTCCCGGGGCGTTCCACAAAAGGTGGACCGGGCCGCCGTCATCGAGAAGATCAGGGTCAAGGACATCGTCATCGACGTCGACCTGGGCAGGGGACGCGGGAGCGCCACCTACTTTACGAGCGACATATCGTACGACTACGTGAAGGTGAACGCCGAATATACGACATAATTCGCGGCGCGGCGTCATTTCATCCTTGACGAATCGGCACTTGTGAGGCATATTATCATTCAGGTATACCAAAGGCGAAACGACACCGGAAGGACCATGAAACCTGGAGCCACCATATCGCGCATGTCGTGGGCCCTCGCCGCCCTGGCGCTTGCCGTGCTCGCGGCATCGCCTGCCTGGGCACAAAAGGAGATCCAGACGAAACGGGCCAGGGGAGAAAAGGACAAGGTCGTGGTGTACCACTTCCAGAACACCGGCACGTCCACGGAGTTCGGCTACTATTCCTACATCATCCCGGAAAACATCGGCTCCGACCTCAAGCGCACGGACAAGTTCACCGTCCAGACCTTCCCGGTCGTCATGGAATACGTCGACTCCGGCGCGAGCGCGGAGCAAAGGAAGAACCGCATCCGCATGCTCGCGGACCGCGGCAAGGAATTCGACGCGCAGTACGTGATCACCGGCTCCTTCGCCGTGGAAAACCGCATAATCAGGATAAAAACGCAGATATTCGACGTGGACAAGCAGAAGATGCGCGACCTGAGCGAAACCACGGAGGAGCTCGGGGCCCTTCTCCTGGTGATAATAGACCAGCTCTCCACCAGGATCAACAGCGAGCTCCAGAAAGACATTGAAACCAGGAAGATTCACGCGACCGCGTCGCCCTTCCTCCCGTTCTACGAGAGGATCAAAGGAGCCACGCTGGGCATGAGCTTCGGACAGGCCAGCATCAACGGCGACTGGGGAGACATTTACCAGGACAAGGCCACGCTCGTCTCGCTCTACCTGAGCTATGACCTGTCCTACCTGACTGCAAGGCCGCTCTTCAAGAACCTCACCGGTTCCCTCCAGTTCGACTACCTGGGGGCATGGAACAGCAAGGACAGCGGCGCGGACTCCAACTACCTCAACATCAGGTCCGTGGGCCTTGGCTGTGCGTACAATATCCCGCTCTCTCCCGCCTTCTCCGTGACCGCAATGGCTGGGCTGGGAGGAAGCTGGACCACCCTGGAGCTCCTCGACGAGGGCACCGGCGGCCCGCCGACAACGATCCAGAAAAGCGATTCTTATGATCCCTACGCCTCGCTGGGGGCGGGACTCATATTCCAGTTCAGCCACCTCCAGGTAACCACCGGCTTCACCTGGCGCACCACATTCTATTCCGACGTATTCATGCACATGACCACGGTCTACTTCGGATTCGGCTTCATGCTCTAAGAAGCCGCCCCCGTTCACGCCCTTTTTTTGATTGACAGGCCGGTCGCTCCCTGAATGCATTTACTATGACGATCGGGGAAGTCCCGATTTTTTACTTTTTAAGGCGGCGCGCCATGACTTCCAGGAAGCTGAATTCGATTATCGACGACGACAAAAAGTACCTTTTCCAGAACTACGGGGACAGGCTCCCCGTGTGCTTCGTGCGCGGTGAGGGAGCGTATCTCTACGACCAGGACGACGCGCGCTACATCGATTTTTTCTCGGGCATCGCGGTCACCTCGCTGGGACACGGCTTCCCGGCCTTCTCCAGGCGCCTGCACGCCCAGCTCGACCGGATCATCCACACCTCCAACTGGTTCTACAACCGCGAGCAGGCGGCCGCGGCGCGGCTCGTCTCCGGGCTCGCCTTCAAGGGGCGCACCCTTTTCGTGAACAGCGGCACCGAGGCGAACGAGGCCGCGATCAAGCTCGCGCGCAAGTGGGGCCAGGAAACCGCCCCGGAAAAATTCGAGATCATATCGTTCGAAGGCTCGTTCCACGGGAGGACTTTTGGAGGCATGGCCGCCACGGCGCAGGAGAAGATCCGGAAGGGGTTCGGGCCAATGCTGCCGGGGTTCAGGTACCTGCCCTTCAACGACGTGGGCGCCCTCGAGAAGGAGCTCGCGGGCAACCCGCGCGTGTGCGCCGTCATCACCGAGCTCATCCAGGGCGAGGGCGGTATCCGCATCGCGAGCAGGGACTTCGCGCAATCGATCGTGTCGCTGTGCACAAAGCACGGCGCGCTTTCGATCATAGACGAGGTGCAGACGGGCGTGGGGAGGACCGGCACGCCGTTCGTCTACCAGCAGTTCGGAATAAAGCCAAGCGCCATCACCCTGGCCAAGGGGCTGGGCGGCGGCATCCCGGTGGGCGCGCTGCACGCGCGCGATGAGCTCATGCGGCTCTTCGAAAAGGGATCGCACGGCACCACATTCGGCGGCAACCACTTCGCCTGCGCCGCGGTGGAGGCGGTGATGAAGGAGCTCATGAAACCGGCCCTGTTGAAGAAGGTGGCCGAGCAGGGGAAATACATAATGAAGAGAGTGAACGCCCTCAAGTCGAGGATCCCCGCGATACGCGAGGTGCGCGGACTGGGGCTTCACATAGGGATCGAGCTTTCCATGCCGGGGGCCGACATCGCGAAAAAGGCCCTCGAGCGGGGACTCATAATCAACTGCACCGCCGATCGCGTGATACGCATCATGCCGCCGCTCACCATAACCCGGAAGGCGATCGACGAGGGGCTCGCGATCTTCGAGAAACTCTTAGCACAGGAGTGTGCACGCCCGTGAAGATACCGGTTCTGTCAAGCAAGGACCTCCTGACCGTGATGAGCCTGTCCAGGAAGGAGATCATAAGCCTGTTCGATTTCGCGGCAAAGCTCAAGAAGGCGCAAAAGTCCGGCAAGCCGCACCGACTGCTCGAGGGAAAGACCCTCGCCATGATATTCGAAAAGACCTCCACGCGCACGCGCGTGTCCTTCGAGATAGGCATGTACCAGCTGGGCGGCTACGCCCTCTTCCTGAGCCACAACGACATCCAGATCGGGCGCGGCGAAACGATTTCGGACACCGCGCGCGTGCTCTCGCGCTACGCCGACGGCATCATGATCCGCACCTTCTCCCACGACAAGGTGATCGAGCTTGCGCGCAACGCGGATATCCCCGTCATTAACGGGCTGTCGGACCTTTTCCACCCGTGCCAGGCGCTCTCCGACCTCTTCACCATCTACGAGCGCGAGCCGGGTTTCGCGGGGAGAAAGCTCGCCTACGTGGGCGACGGCAACAACGTGGCGCACTCGCTCATGCTGTGCAGCGCGATGCTCGGGATGGACATCGCGGTGGCCACGCCCAAAAACTACCAGCCGGACCGCGAGGTGGTGAGCATGGCCTTCCGCCTGTGCGCGGAATCGGGCTCGCACGTCACGGTCACCACCGACATCAAGATGGCCGTGGAAAACGCCGACTACCTCTACACCGACGTGTGGACCAGCATGGGCCAGGAGCGCGAGGCGGAAAAGCGCCGCAGGGTGTTCAGGGACTACAAGATCACCCGTGCCCTCCTCTCCAAATGCGCCGATGGATGCCGGGTCATGCACTGTCTGCCCGCGCACCGGGGCGAGGAGATCGAGGACGAGGTGCTCGATTCCGACGTCGCGATCGTGTTCGACCAGGCGGAAAACAGGCTGCACGTGCAGAAGGCGCTCCTCTGCGCGCTCATGGGGTGACCCCCCTTGGGCGCCACTTATCCAGTGGGAGCTCTATAGGTGATGCCTGACTGAGAAGTAAAGACGGCCCGCCGGGCCGGCGCAAGCGAACAGGTATGC
>CALMJO010000413.1 GCA_937864375.1 uncultured Spirochaetota bacterium | reverse complement strand
TTCAAGACCTGCATGAACCGGGGATAGCGCTGGCCCGCCAGGTACGCGCCCACAAGCTCTGCGCTCGCCATGATCGCCCCCGCCCGGAGGACGGCCGCGGAGCTCACGAGATAGCCGGCCGCCATGAGGCACACGGTCAGAATCGAAAGCACGATGTAGGCCATGGTCACGTTGAGGATGCCCATGTGCCCCTCGACCTTTCCAAGCCCGCGCAGCCGCACGTAGAGGAAGCCCAGGTAGGCCGTGATCTGCACCGCCGCGCCCGCGAAAAGGAGCTTCACGAAGATGACATGGGGCGCGCCCTCGATGAAGAGATCCTTTAATAGATGCATCCGCTCGTCATGGCCGATCACCAGGTAAACCGCATCGGCCGCGGCCGCGCAGGCAGTGGGAAGAAGAAGGAGCGCCTTCCTGTCCGGAAGCGCTTCCTCCGGCAATATGACCAGGTGGTACGCGAAAAAGAGCAGCGGCGTGAGCAGGAACATGAGCGTCACGTGAAATGCGAGCGCAAGGGGAACGCGGAACGCAGCGCCGGCGGTAATGAGCCCCGTCTGCCAGAGCACGACGCCCAGGCAGAAAAAGAGCGCGGCCAGGTTCCAGTTCGCGAGCTTGCGCGGCGTCACAAGGAGCTGCCCTATGGAAAAGATAATGGAGAACCCCCCCGCGAAAAATATGAAATAATCGGGCAGGTCGCTCAGGATTGATTCAAGCACGGTCATGGGGTTCGCCTCGCCTCACCGGGTCAGGCTAGACAAACCGTGAACCCTTCGCAAGTTTTTTCCTGATCCCCGGCCAGGGCGACGAGGATCGGGGAAGCGGCCTCTCACGCATTACCGCTCGAACACCGTCACTCCTCCCACCATAGTCATTAGAACCTTCACGCCGCGCAGGCGCGCGGGGTCGCGCAGCGGGTCTTCCGAAAGCACGATCATGTCGGCGTACTTGCCGGGCTCGATGGAGCCAAGTTCTTTCTCCAGGAAGCCCTGCCAGGCCGCGTCGATGGTGAGCGCGCGCAGCGCGGTCATCGTATCTATGCGCTCATCCGGGCCCAGGATCTTCCCTCCGGCCGTCAGGCGGTTCACCGCGCTCCAGGCGAGCATCCAGGGATCCATGGGAACGACCGGCGTGTCGAGATGGAGGGTAAATCGGACCCCCTTTTTCAGGGCCGTCTGCGCCGGGCTGATCCCGGCGGCACGATCTGGACCAAGGAAGATGTCGCGGTGACGGTCTCCCCAATAGTATACATGGGCGGAGAAGAACGAGGGGGTTATCCCCAGCTCCCAGGCGCGGTCGAGCTGATCGGGACGCATCGTCTGGGCGTGTATGGAAATGGCGCGCGGATCGGCCATCGGGCGGGCCTTCCGCGCGGCGGCAAAGGCGTCGATGAACACATCCATGGCCGCATCGCCGTTCGTGTGCACGGCGACCTGCCGGCCGGCCGCGTGGTAGCGCATGAACGCCTCGCGGAAGTGCCGCTCGTCGAGCGCGAGATAGCCCCGGTCGCCTTCCACTGGAGGACGGTAATAAGGTTTGCCCAGGAAGGCGGTGAAGGCCTGGATGGAACCGTCCAGCACGAGCTTGAACGCGCCCCAGTGCAGGCGCGGCGTGTCAATGGGCTCGATTTTCGCGTCCAGGATGCCCTGCGCCACGTCTTCCGCGGGCAGGACAACCAAGCGCACCGGAAGAAGGTTCATCCGCGCAAAGGGAACGATCGATTTGCGGTACTTCTCGGTAAGATAGCCCACCTGCGCCGTAGTCACGCCGGCGGAGACATACTGCCGGCCGGCGGCTTCCAGCAGGCGCAGCGCTTCGAGCGGTGAAAAACTCGTCGCCAGGGCGGTCAGCTGCTTGGCGGCTGATTCGGCCACATACCCGTTCAGCTCACCGGTAGCGGGGTCGCGGCCGATCTTTCCTCCTGCGGGGTCGGGGGTCTCCCTGGTGATGCCGGCCAGCGCGAGGGCCATGGAGTTACCTGCCCCGGTGTGAGCGGAGATATGAAGGACGAAAACAGGATGTTCCCTGGAGATCGCATCCAGTTCCTCCCGCGTGGGGTAGCGTTTTTCGGCGATCATGGTGTCGTCGAAACCAATGGCCAGTATCCAACGGCCCCGGGGTGTGGCGGCGGCTTTTCCGCGCAGAAGAGCGTATCCCTCTTCCAGTTTTTTGACGGTACCGATGGGCGGGCTGTTGAAATCAACCCCGACAGCACTGAGGCCCGAGCCCGGGAAGTGGCTGTGGGCGTCGATGATGCCTGGCATCATGGTTTTGCCCTCCAGGTCCATTACCGTGGTGTGAGCATCAATGAATTTTTTGACCTCGTCGCTGGATCCCACGGCAAGGATGCGGTCGCGTTCGACGACCACGGCTTCCGCCACGGTGTTTTTCGCGTTCATGGTCATGATGCGGCCGTTGATGAAGGCCTGCCGGTAGGGCGGATGGACGTAGCGCCGGGTCAGGTACAGGCCGCCTCCCAGGGCCGAGAGAAGGAGTATGACAACGGCACCGGTGATGATAATCATGATAGTCCTGGTTTTCTTTTGCATGCGGCTCCTCCCGTGAACAAGATGCGTACGGCGATCAATCCGCGCCCGAATTTCGCCGTACACTTATTTTCCCGATACAGGGACTTCCGCTCTCTTTCAAGACACCGCTTATCGGCGGCACCCTCTTCATATAGAGCGACCCTGCGACAAAAAAATAGCGGTCAAAGGGCGGGCTATCTTCCGGGCCCGCGCTCGGAATCTGCCCGTTACTTTTCGGCCTCCAGCATCGCGTTCTTCACCCGGTCCATATCGGCCGGATAATGCCGGGATCCGATCCAGAAAAGGAAGGCCGCCGCGAAACCTGAGAAGGCCACCATGATAAGCGCCGCCTTGAGACCGGCCGCGCCTCCCCCCAGCGCGTCTGAGATGGCGCCGACCAGGATCGGCGCCCAACCGCCGCCCAGGAGAATCATGCATAATACCGCCATACCCCAGGAGGTCCCCTTGAGCGACGGCATCACCACGTCCTGGGAGACCGCGCTGAGCGCCGGTGTTCCCACCATCACCAGTATTCCATACAGCACGGCGAGCACATAGCCCGCGCCCCGCATGTCGAGAAACAGGGCCGAGATGAGCGCCGCCGCCGCGAGCCCGTCACCCGCCATCGCCAGGAGCATCCGTGCCCTGGGATTCCGCTTCTGCCAGATGTCGGAGAGTGTCCCGCCCAGGATCGCGCCTGCAATCGCCATCATCATGACGAGCCCGGCGAGCATACCCGCTTTGTCCTCGGCGATCTCCCTGCTCCGCATGAAAAACGCCGAAAGCCACACCAGTATGGAGAAGGTCATGATGTTGCGCACCCCGTAGCCGATGTACATCCATTTGAGCGACGGAATTTTAAAGAGCGACAGCGCGGACGAAACAAAGCCCAGTTTCTTCCCGCGATCGTCCATGTGGTGAACGGTCTTGTAGTCGCGCATGAAAAACGCGAGTATGCCCAGGACGATGCCCGGCACCGCGAACACGTAGAAGGGCGTGCGCCATCCCCCGTAATTCCTGGAGAAGTATCCGCCCAGGATCACGCCGAGCGCCGCGCCGATCGGTATGACCAGGTTGAAAACCCCCATCACCTTGCCGCGCGATTGCGGCGGGTAGACTGCCGAGAGCATTGCCGTGCCGCCGGAGGAGAAACCCGACTCCCCCACCCCGACCAGCACGCGGGGAATGAGCACCCCTATGAAACTCCGGCCCAGGCCGGTGACATAGGTGAACACGCTCCAGAGAATCGCCATACACGCCACGGCCTTGCGCCGGCTCCACCGGTCCACAAGGTACGCCACCGGCACCGAAAAAAACGCCATACTCAGCAGGAACACCGTATGCAGGGAGCCCGCCTGCGTGTCGCTCAGGCCCAGGTCGATCTTCATGGGCTCCAGCACCGCCGAGAGCACCTGGCGGTCCATGTAGTTGACCAGGTAGAGGAGCGAGCAGATGATGAGAATGTAGTGCGCGCTCCATCCCCCGGTTTTGTAATCCTTCCCTCCGGAACCTTCTTTCATTGTTTACCTCTTGGATTGTTTATTCAAGGAACTTGACTTTCCCGTTTCGCTCCTAATTTGTCCCGCTATTAGTTGTAATTCCCCAGCGATGTTTTTCAGCAACCTCCGGCAAGCTCCTCTTCCGGCAGTGAAACAATTCTCGGCGGCAGGCGATCGAACCAGGGCATCGCCTCCTCGATATCACGCGCCAGCTTTAACAACGTCTCCTCGGACCCCAGCGAGCCAAAAAGCTGGACACCGATGGGCAGTCCATCCTGCGAATGGCCGACGGGCAGCGATATTCCCGGC
>CALMJO010000412.1 GCA_937864375.1 uncultured Spirochaetota bacterium | reverse complement strand
GATACAGGGACTCGATCCGCGACGACCTGACGATCATAGGGTTCAAGGTGCAGTAGATGCGATCAACCATTGTTGGAATAATCCTGGCCGCGGCGCTCGCGTATCCCACTGTGACGCGGGCGGTTGAAAATCCGTTTATCGACAGAGAGATCATGGGCCCGGCGAGCTACATGCAGAGCCCCTTCAGCCCTCTTGCAAATCCGGCCCTGGCGGACCAGCCTTCCGCGCCCTACATCGCCTACATGGCCGACGCGTACGACGTGCGCGCGCACGCGAACCACCGCCTCGTGCTCAACACGTGGGGATTCACCCTGTCGCGAAGCTGGCTGCGCGAGTCCTGCAGCCGCGACGAAAAGGACATGACGCGTCCCGATGCGGGAACTTTTACGGTGGGCAAGGGGATCCTGTTCGGAGACGTGTTCGGGATTGGGGCCGCGTATACGTATTCGTGGAGCAGCGAGTACGCATACGACCGGTATCGTGCTCTCGAGTACGGCCTGGTATTCCAGCCAACGCGTTTCATCTCGTTCGGTTACGTCATGAAAGACGCCAACAGGCCCCGTATCGCGGGAGAAAGGCTGCCGCGGACCGGGATCTACTCGGTCTCCCTCAGGCCTTTCCACGAGTATCTCACGCTCTCCTGCGATGTATTCCAGTCGCGAAGCGAGCGATTGGCCGGCTCAGACACCGCGTTTTCCGCCGAACTGCTCCTGGGCGGAGTGTCCGTGCTCGTACGCCGGAGCGCGTGGGGCGCATACAGCTTCGGGGTGCAGATGCCGCTTTCCCCGCAGGCGGGCGGGCCCTCGACCCTCATCGCGGGCGTAGAGCGCGCGCCGCGCTACAGCGGTGCGCCGGGAAGGAACCGGGTTTCAGTCGCGCTCTCCGGTGAAGGGGACCGTGACGCGCCCTCGCTCCAGAAATCGGTGCTGAGAATCGACATCAACCGGTCGCTCGGCGAAACGGCCGAAGACAGGCTGTTCAGGGAAACTCCCCTCACCTTCCACGAGGTCCTGGGCTCAATACGCGAGGCGGCGGAAGACGACGGCATCGAGGCGATCTTCATGCGCATCACCGGCAGCGAGCTTGGCTTCGCACAGGTCCAGGAGCTGAGGGACGAGGTGAAGCGGTTTCGCTCAAGGGGCAAGAAAGTGCGCGCCATGCTCATGAACGCGGACAACAAGAGCTATTACCTCGCCGCGGCGGCCGGCGAGGTATACCTCGCGCCCTCCGAGCATTTCGCGCTCACGGGTCTCTCGGCCCAGGTATACTTCTTTAAAACGGTGCTCGAAAAGATCGGGGTGAGGGTCGAATCGGTCCGCCATGGGAAATACAAGTCCTTCAACGAGCCCTTCACGAGGGACGGGATGTCGGATGAATACCGTGAAAACCTCATGACGCTCCTGACCGACCTCAACGTGCAGTTCCTGAATGACCTGTTGAAAGACCGGGGCGTCTCCAAGGATAAGATGGACGAGCTTTTCGCCAGGGGATTCATGACTCCCGGGGAGGCGCAGGAGGCGGGCTTCATTGACGGCGTGCTCTACCCCGACGAGGCCCTGGACAAGATGAAGGAAGACGGACGCGCGCACGGCGCCGTGCTTGAATGCATGACCTATGCGCGCGGGGAATTGAAAAACAGGAGATGGGGGACGCCGCCGGCCGTCGCCGTGGTGCACGTGAACGGAAGCATCGTGCAGGACGGAGAGGGCGCCGGAGGCTTCACGGGGGACACCATCAGCGACGACCAGTATACCGCGATCATCGAGCGCGTGTTTGCCGACCACTCGATCGGTGCCGTGGTGATACGGATCGATTCGGGCGGCGGCTCGGCGGCGGCCTCGGACAGCATGTGGCACGCGCTCGCGGCGGCGAAGAAAAAGTACGGCAAGCCCGTGGTGTTCTCCTTCGGAAACATTGCCGCCTCGGGCGGGTACTATATCGCGTGCACGGGCGACAAAATATACAGCATGCCGGGGACCGTGACCGGGTCCATAGGCGTCATTTCGGGGAAGCTCTCCCTGCAGAAGCTATACGAGATGCTGGGAATCCGCAAGGAGGTCATCAAGATGAGCGAGTTCGCCGACATCTTCAGCGAGTCGCGCGACCTCACCGCGCGCGAGCGGGAGGTGCTGCAGCGGGGCGTAGAATTCACCTACGAGAATTTCACCGGCAAGGTCGCCGACGCGCGAAAGATCGACAGAAAGGACATTCCCGTGGTCGCGGAGGGCCGGGTGTTTTCCGGGGACCAGGCGAAGGAAAAGTCGCTGGTGGACGAGGCGGGAGGACTCATGGCCGCCCTGGAGGCCGCGCGGGGCAGCGCCGGGATAGACGGCGAGTGCCGCGTGCTCCATTTCCCGCACAGGGAGTCGCAGCTGATGCAGTTCATTGGCGCGGCATCGGCACCCGAGGGACGCCTCGCGCGCCTGCTCAAACCGGTGACCGGTACGCTCAAGGGGTTCTATTTTGGAAACGATCCGTACCTCTACCTGGTGCCTTACCGTATAGACATACGGTAGCGTCGCGACATTCTTTTCTTGACAAATAGCCCGGATGCGCCTATGCCACTAATTTATTAGAAAGTAGGGGCGGGCAAGGTACCTTTCTTTGCATCATCAGGAGGCCCCCGGGCAATGCGGCATTCGCAGGGCCCGCACGCGTGACCCCATACCCGAAATCCGGAGAGGTAGTATGGCAAGGAAAGACGGTTTTTCCGCAGAGGAGCTTTTCAGCAGCGACCAGG
>CALMJO010000411.1 GCA_937864375.1 uncultured Spirochaetota bacterium | reverse complement strand
GGCCACGAGCGATGCGAGCTGGTAATAATCGAAAAACGTCATATCTTACCTCCTTATTTATTAATTCATCGTAACTAACTACATACAGTGAGACTCCATTCCACGTTTCAAGCGCATGATCCACGCCGGACTGACGGCGGTGAAGCGGCGCAAGAGCCGGCGCCCAGGCTAACACGAAAAAAGGCATTGTTATGCTTAACAGCTCAGCATAACCGCCAATCGAGACGAATCGACACAAATAACCGATTCGTGTTCATTGGTGTTCATTAGCGGTTCACCAAAAGAATGATGGTCCATAGTTTCATCCTCTCCGGGCGACGGCCCGCCATTATGATGAGCTTACACCAGCCCTGAGCCCAGGATGAATATTGCGCCCCCGTGCGCCAGGCTTGCGGGCACGATTCCAAAGCGCGCCCCCACCAGGCCCGCGATCATGCCCTCCCAGACGGTGAACGCCAGGAGCGGCACACCCACACCGGTAACCGTTGTCGCGAGGAACACGTGGCAGAGCGCGAACACCAGGCCCGATCCTGTTCCCGCGATCATGGGCCCATGGGTATTTTTAAGCCAGCCGAGCACGTATCCGCGGAACAGGCCCTCTTCAAGAAAGTTGCCCAGGAGCGCGAACACGAATGTCGCCGGCAGCAGCGCGGATGCAACGGGACCACCCCTGAGCTCGATTTCGATGCCGTGGTACAGCAGTGCGCAGGGAACAACGATGATCAACGCCCCGGCGATTCCTGCAAATATGCCGGTCAGCCTGCCGTTTTGAAACCAGGCCAGGTGGTGGCGGTTCTTTTTATCCAGTGCGTACAGGCCCATGACGAGTAAGAGGCTCGCGATCCCGAACACGACCAGGAAGGCGGGATCGGCGCTCAGTCGAATCCACAGCGCTCCGTTCACGGCCCCGAACGACCACAACCCAAGCGGGGTCATGGCATCGCGCACGAGGACGAACGCGAAAATATACATCACGATTCTCAGGTTTGGACCCGGCCGCACGAATAAAAAGAACAGGACCAGCAGGCAAATTCCCGGCCCTACCCGCTCGAGGTAATTCACCAGCGTTAAAACGGTTTCCATCGCTTCCCTCCTCCCGCAAAGAAGTCCCATGGGACGCACATCGCCTAACCGGCTGCATGTCCCGTGGTCATTAACGTTAGTTTACAGAAACTAACTATTTACCCAAAAAAAAATTACATCCCCTGGATCACCTTATTGAGAATCCGAACCAGTTCCGCCAACTCCTTCTTCCCGAGGTTGCGCGACATCAGCGCGGCGATCCGTTCGTGTCCCTCGCGGTGCATGGCGGAGAGCGCCTCGGCCTTTTCCGTCACATGAAGGTGGAACGAGCGCCTGTCCTCGTCGGACTGGATGCGCTGCACGTAGCCCAGGCCCGCGAGCTTGTCCACCGCCGCCGTCACCGAAGGCTTGGAGATTCCCAGCCGCCGCGCCAGCTCCCCGTACGCGGGATTCTTCATCTCGCGGATGGTCTCCAGGTAAAAGAGCTGCCGCGCGGTGAGCCCCCCCGCCTCCAGCTCCCTGAGCAGCTGCAGCTCCTGGTCGCCTATGAACCGGGTCAGGACGTCAATAATCTCTACCAGCGAAGGTGTCATGGAATCAGAAATTAGTTAGTTATTATAAACTAAATATATCTCCGTGGCAAAAATCGTCAAGTACAAATACTAAACTTGAAAAAATTTTCAGGCGGCGCACCATCGTCATGTATTACATCACCCGTGCAAAATCTACAATTCAAAGAAACTCACTGCATTTTGCATATACGCATTAAAACATGTTTGACATATTATAAAGTTTGTTGTCAGATAACCGTTGGACATACATCAATCCTTGCCGGATCAGTAAAAAAAATTCTGGAGGTTCCTGATGAGCACTTCACCCGGAAAGAAAGAGCTTAAAACGGGCGGATGGAGCGCGACGTACGTTCTCATTATCTGTTCACTGCTGTACATGGTCAACTACATGGACCGGCAGGTATTGTCGGCGGTATTGCAGCCCATGAAGGTCGACCTGGGCCTCACGGACACCCAGGCGGGCATGCTGCAGACCGTGTTTCTCCTGAGCATAGCCCTTTTCTCCCTCCCGGTCGCCTATATGGTTGACCGCTGGAGCCGGCGCAAGGCCATTGCGATCATGGCCGTGGTCTGGAGCGGCTTCACATATCTAACAGGTCTGGGAAAAAACTTTCTGGGCGTACTGCTTCCCCGCATGATGGTGGGCGTGGGAGAATCGGGCTTTTCGGCAGGCGGTACAGCGATGCTCACGGCGGTCTATCCGCCCGAATCACGCGGCAAGGTGATGGGCATTTTCAACCTGGTCATCCCCATAGGCGCCGCGCTGGGACTGGTCCTGGGCGGTTATATCTCGAAGAACTTTGGGGGCTGGCGCACCCCCTTCTTTGTCTTCGCCATCCCCGGAATAGTGCTGGGGATTTTAGCCTTCTTCATGCGCGACTATAAAACCGTGGCACATGTCGATGAGACGGGTAAAAAGGCGGGATTCCTGTCTTCGGCCCTTTCTCTCTTCAAGATCCCCACGCTCAAGTGGCTCTACCTTGGTTACGGCATCCGCAATATCATGAACTTTTCCGTCCTCACCTGGATATCCGCCTACTTCATGAGATCGCAGAACATCCCCGAGGACAAGGCGGGGATGCTGGGCGGCGTGATCTTCATCATGGCGATCGTGGGAAGCGTCCTTGGCGGCGTTCTTTCCGACACCTGGCAGAAGAAAAACCGCAGGGCGCGCATGCTCCTGCCGGTAATCGGCGACATCCTTGCCGCGATTATCCTTATCATCGCCATGTCAATGGAGGCGAAGGGCGCGGGCTTCATCGTCCTGTGCCTGTGGGGCGCCATGGTCATGGTGGGAGTGCCGCCGCTTACCGCGGTCACCCAGGATGTCGTGGAGCCCGCGGTGAAGGGTCTTTCCTACGGGATGGCGGTCTTCTGCATGTATCTCTTTGGCGGCGGATGGGGACCCATTGCCACCGGGATCCTCTCCGACAGCCTGGGCGGGGGTGCGGAAGGACTCAAGTTCGCGCTCATCATCATCGCGCTCTCGGGTTTCGTCGCCGCCTTCATTGAGTGGCTGGGGTCGCGCAGCTACCCGGCCGACCTGGACAAGGTCAAGGGAATGGTGCTCGAAGAAGAGAAATAGGCGCGGTATCACCTAGACAGCATGGGCCCGCATCACGCTCACCGATGCGGGCCTTCCTGTATCCACACGACTGCGCGGGACCGATCATTCGTAATACGAGTCGAACTAATTCCCCGTGAGTTTTCCAACCATGAGAAATTTCCCTCTTTAGCTTCATTCTGCAACAAAAAGCGCTCGTGGTGTGCACCAATAGTATTACTTCACATGCTGCGGCGGCGCCTTCCAAGGGGGATGGGGGGATAAAAGACAAACGGCGATGAACGAGATAAGGATTTGGCTGGCTGAGTTGCAAAAACACCCGCGGCCTTCTAAATTTATCCATCCTTTATCTCATCCATCTCTTCCATCCCCATATCTCCCGCTCTTACACGCCTTTTCTTACTGTCTCGATTTGCTGGAAAAGAAAAAATGTTTGCATTTCCCGGGCGCTTCCCCCTCCATGCATTCACCATAATTTCACGAACAGGAAACCATGCACATGAAACCCGAAAAGATACGCTACGAAGACGGGAAGATCAGCGTCCCCGACAACCCTTACGTCCTCTTCATCGAGGGCGACGGCACCGGGCCGGACATCTGGCGCGCCACGAAGATCGCGCTCGACGCCGCGGTCGAGAAGGCCTACGGCGGGAAAAGGAAAATCGAATGGATCGAGGTGCTCGCGGGCGAGAAGGCGTTCAATGCGACCGGCCAGTGGCTCCCCGATGAAACCGTCGCGAAGATCAGGGAATACAAGATCGCGATCAAGGGCCCGCTCACGACGCCCGTGGGCGGGGGCATCCGTTCCATAAATGTCGCGCTCCGGCAGATCCTGAAACTGTACGCATGCGTGAGGCCGGTGCGTTATTTCGCCGGCGTCCCCAGCCCGGTAAAAAGGCCCGAGAAGGTCGACATGGTCATCTACCGCGAGAACATGGAGGACCTCTACGCGGGGATCGAGTGGAAACAGGGGACCGACGATGCAAAAAAAGTGATCGAGTTCCTGAACAGGGAACTGGGACAGCAGGTGCCCCTGGACTCCGGCATAGGCATCAAGCCCATCAGCATCACGAACACGAAGAAGCTCGTGCGCGCGGCCATCAACTACGCAATCAGGACCGGGCGCTCCAGCGTGACCCTCATGCACAAGGGGAACATCATGAAATTCACCGAGGGCTCGTTCAAGGACTGGGGCTACGAGCTCGCGCGCGAGGAGTTCGCCGCCAAGACGATCTCCGAGGACGAGCTCTGGGAAAAATTCAACGGCAAGGTGCCCGAGGGCAGGCTCGTCATCAAGGACCGCATCGCCGATTCCATGTTCCAGCAGGTGCTCCTGCGCCCCGACGAGTACGACGTCATCGCGACGCCCAACCTGAACGGCGACTTCATTTCAGACGCCCTCGCGGCGCAGGTGGGGGGACTGGGAATGGCGCCGGGCGCGAACATCGGCGACAGCGAGGCGGTATTCGAGGCGACGCACGGAACCGCGCCCAAGTACGCGGGACAGGACAAGGTGAATCCCGGGAGCCTCATGCTCAGCGGCGAGCTGATGCTGCGCTTCATGGGATGGACCGAGGCGGCCGACGGGCTCATCCGCGGGATCGAGCGCACCATTTCACAGAAGCGCGTCACCTACGACCTCGAGCGCCTCATGGAGGGAGCGACGCTGCTCAAGTGCTCTGAATTCGGCAAGGCGGTCGCGGAGAACATCTGACCGTTGTCATAGGACGCTTTTTGCGCAGGCGCCTTTCAATAGATAGGGGGATAAAGGCAACGGCGATTGAAGAGATGGAAAGCGGATTTTTTTGTACTTAAAAATAAAAGCGCTTTATTCGCCGAAATCGAACCAGATCTTTTATCCCCCTCATCTCATCAATCCCCACCTCTCCCATTCTTACACGCCTTTAAAACCGCTTGGAATGGGTACACGTTCACGCGTACGACTGCTTTACATGTTCGTCGGTGAGTGCGAAGATGAAGGCGAGCTCGCCCGCCGCCATGAGGAGGCGAAGCGCCAAGAAGGCGGTATCCAGGGCCGAGTATTCCGCCCCGGAAAGGACTAGGCTCAGGACAAAGGGCACCGAGTAGGCGCAATGGAAGTCCATGAGCGCGAGCTGTATGGTTCTACTTAAGGGCCTCTTGAAGTAGAGCATGAAGATGTGTGCTGCCAGGAGGAGCGCCGCAGCCCCCGCAACCGTCGCGGCGATCGTCTTTCCCGCCATGAACAGGAGCGCCACCATAAAGTACATTATCTCGAGGTAATAGAGAACCGCGAACCAGGGAAGCGCGCGGTCGAGGCGTAAAAAAATGTCCCGTTTCATTGACATAATGTTCAGTGTACCCGATCATGGCGATGTTACAGGGGCCGCGTCCCCGGAGTAAAGCACCTTTTAGTAATTTTCCATGGCACCGGAACGATTCGAACTTACAGTCCCCGAGGAAAATCACCTCGACCGCGCGGACATATTCCTGGTGAACGCCCTTGAAACAGGGCTTTCCCGGAGCTACGTCCAGAAGCTCATCAAGGGCGGCTATGTCCTCGTGAACGGCGCGGGACTCAAGGCCAACCACAAGGTAAAGACCGGCGACTCGCTCACCGTCGTCATCCCCGAGCCGGCGGTCCTGGACATCGCGCCGGAAAATATCCCGCTCGACATCGTGTACCAGGACGATTCTCTCGCGGTCATCGACAAGCCCGCGGGCATGGTGGTGCATCCATCCCCCGGCAACTGGGAGCATACGATGGTGAACGCGCTCCTCTATCACCTGAGCGGCCTGTCGTCAATCGGGGGGACCGCGCGTCCGGGAATCGTGCACCGGCTGGACAAGGACACGGCGGGACTCATGGTGGTCGCGAAAAACGACGCCGCGCACCAGGCGCTCGCCGCCGCGTTCGCCGCGCGCGAGATAGACAAGCGCTACGCCGCGGTGGTCGTGGGCAAGCCAAAAACCGCGCACGAGCTGATCGACGCCCCCATAGGCCGGCACCCGGTCTACCGCCATAAAATGACCATACGCGAGGACGGGAAGGAGGCGGTAACCGAGCTCTTCTGCACGAAGATCTGGCATGCCGACCAGGGAGTCTTCTCGCTCTACGACGTTCGCCTTCACACCGGGCGCACCCACCAGATCCGGGTTCACCTTTCGTCACGGGGGCTTCCCATCGTGGGCGATCCCATCTACTCCAAGAAATGGGACCGCTACCGGGTCCCGTTCCTTCTCCTGGCCTCGGTGTTCCTCGAGTTCACCCATCCGGCGAAGGGCGAGCGCATGAGCTACAGGATCGATCCTCCCGCGCACATGACGGACTTTTTAAAAAAGCTTGATAAAAACACCTGACGGGGGGATACGGTCGCGGTGCGGAGAACCGTCGTTACACACTCGGAGGAAGAAACCCTGGCACTGGGAGAGTCGCTCGGGCGCACCGCCGCCGCCGGGACCGTGTTCGCCCTGTTTGGCGGACTGGGCGCGGGCAAGACCATTCTCGCCAAGGGAATCGCGCGCGGCCTGGACGTGCCGGATGAAATCACGAGCCCCACGTTCACGCTGCTCGAAATTTACCGCGGGAGAACCGACCTCTACCATTTTGACCTATACCGCATCGAGCGCGACGACGAATTCGACGAGCTCGGTTTCGAGGACTACTGGTACGGCGGCGGCGTCTCCGTGATCGAATGGGCCGACAGGGCGGGCGGGCGCCTGCCCCAGCGCATCATAAAAATCGAGAGCGACTACGCGGGACCGGAAGCAAGGAGCATCACGATTGAATACCCTGGTGATTGACACGTCGACGGCGATGGAGCTCGTGGCCGCGAGGAAGGAGGGACGCACGCTGGACCTCACCGCGCCCGCGGGCCATTCGCATTCTGCGATGCTCTTCGACCTCATCGGCAGCGCGCTCGACGGGGCGGGAATGACGATCCGCGACCTGGAGCTGATCGGCGTGGGTATTGGCCCCGGTTCGTTCACCGGAATCCGCATCGCGCTCAGCACCGCGCGCATGCTTGCGCAGGTCCTGGATCGCCCCCTGGTGGGTGCGCATTCGACGCTTTTCTACGCGGCCTCGTGCGGCGTGCCCGCCGGTGGCCAGGTGCTCGTCGCCTTCGACGCGAAGAAGGGCCGCGTGTTCGGGGCGCTCTACGAAATGGCAGGACCGGGAGAGCTGCCGCGCGCGATCGTCGAGCCGGGAGACTACGGAATCGAGGCGCTTGCCGGGCGCGCCGCCGCCAATTGCGCGTGCATCGGGGACGGGGCCGCCCGGCACGGGGAAGAGCTCTCGCGCATCCTTCCCGGGCACAGGCTGATCGAACCCCCCGTGCCTTCTGGCGAGGCGGCGCTCGACATCGTGGAAGCGCTCCACCGCGCGAACGGAGGCGCACTCGCGGGTTACGAACACGTGCTTCCTTTTTACGCGCGCAAATCGGACGCCGAGGTGCTGCTTGAATTGAAAAAACGGGAGCAGGGGTAAGGCAGGTCTACCGGGAGCGCGCCTTCATCTCTTTTAAAAGTCGATTCTTATATTCCATCTCCATGGGCTTGAGCACCGAATAAAACCTTTTCATCTCGTCCTTACGCGAGGAATTGCCCGCGAAATCCACGCCCACGAAAAGGTTCCCGCCGGAATCCGTGTACATGTGACGAATTTCGCCGTAGATAGTAATGGGCGCCTGCAGCTTGAATACTATGTCGAAGATGAACCCCTTGGCCCGCGGGAGATAGCGCTTCAGGTTGTCGTCGGTGAACATGAGCTTGGCCCCTCCCAGGCTTATGTCCACTATCTGCTGGTGCTGCGGGATGAAGAGCGTATTGGCGTCGCGAATCCTGTCGACGAGCTTGAACGAAAGTTCTTTTATCTCCAGGACCTGCTCCATGGTCATCGGGGCACTTTTCGAGATGACCTCGAAATACGCGAAGGGGATGGATTGCTCCATTTCAGTGATGTAGATGATTGGAGAAATGATGATCGACTTGTATCCCTTTTCCACGTTCCTCTTGGCGTACTGGGTGAACGAATCTCCCAGTATTTCAGGGGTGTTGATGAAGTTTTCGTTCAGAGGCGTGTAGGTATCCCGGTTTCCCGCGTCTTCGATGTAGAGCGTCTTGCCGGTTTTCTTTATGGCGTCGTAGATGGGGTCCCCGGTCTGGAACACGTCAATGCGCACGATATCGCTGAGCTTTATGTGCTGGTTCTGAAACTGGTCAATGACCACCTTAATGGTCGTGGGAATCTTGAAGTCGGAAATATCGATCGTGTGCTTGGATATCTTGAAATTGGTCGCGACCACCTTTTCGGGAGTCATTTTGAACCGGAGATCGCGCCTCCCAGTCATCGCCTTCTTCAACCCGATGATGCTGCAAAGGAAGTACCCGGGCCCCCGCTTTTCCTCCACCTTCAGGTCGATCTCAAAATACTTTTCCATAAGCCCGTAGAGGACCATTGTAGACTCGCCTTCGTACTCGGGGTCCGTAACGACCAGGAGGGTATCGTCTTCCAGGTATTCGTTTATCTTCGCTTCCCTTTTATCAAGGGAAAACTTGATATGCAGTTTGCGATCGTACTTATTTTTCAGGAAATCGACCACGTCATGCCTGGTTTTTATTTCCTCGAAGGTCCGATGCTTTCTCTGCTTGTAGGTTTCCACGCTACCCCTCTGACAGCGCTGATTAGGGATCAGCCGATTCCCGGGACATCAGGATTAATAATACTACACGCCGGGAAAACGGCAATTTTTCGTTATAATTATCGATATATTCGCCATGTTACTGTAGAATAATAAAAATGCCTGTTTCTGACGTAAAGAGGGACAAAAATGGCCTACGACAGCCGCTCATCTCCCCGGGATTGGGTGAATCCGATTCAATGCATCCAAAAGTATGCCCACGCCGGGACAGCGAAGAAAAAAAAAGGGGAGGCAGCGCCCCCCTTTTCCTTGCGATGACGGAGAAGGCCGGTTACGCCTTCTTTACCGCCTTCTTCGCCGCCTTCTTCGCGGGTTTCTTGCTCTTCTTCGCGGCTTCGGCCTTCTTCGCGGCGGCAAGCGCCTTCTTCAGCGCGGGAGCCCCGGCCTTCTCTTTCTTGAGCTCGCCCGTGAGCTTCTTGATCTTGAGATCTTTTTTCTTGATGTCACCAAGCAGCTGCTTTACGGATTTCATCGAGTACACCACCCTTTTTTAATTTACGGCCCCTCCCGGAGGCCGGCGCGGTCGTTTCCTTTGTCAATTT
>CALMJO010000410.1 GCA_937864375.1 uncultured Spirochaetota bacterium | reverse complement strand
TCACCGTGCTCGCCGTCTCGCCCGAACGGGTCCGCCGGGGACGCGCGCGCGGTCCATGGATTTGCTTTCCCTGAAGGACATGAGCGCGGCATCGAGCGTGCGCGCGCGTCCCCGGCGGACCCGTTCGGGCGAGACGGCGAGCACGGTGACGCGCAGGAGCATCTGGAGCGAAAGGAGGAGCACCGCCGCCGCCGCGGCGGCGATCGCGCCGGCAGCCGCGTACCAGATCCAGCCCGCGTTGGCATCCGACCGGGAAAAGCCCGCCGTGGCCAGCACGAGCCCTGTGAACAGGCCCAGGGCGAGCAGGAGGCGCATAACGGCCCCCCGGTCCTTCCACGCGTACCAGCGCGTATCGCCCCGGACCGCTGCGGATACCCATCGTGGAAGAACGGGCTCGGGAGACCGCTCGGCGGAGTCCCCGAATGGTATCGTTTCGTTAAGGCGGCGCGCCAGCTCGAGCCCTTTTTTGGATGCAGTCCACCCGGAGGCCCACAGGTCGAACACCGCCCCTTCCTTCGTTCTCATGAACACGACGTGACCCCGCCTGCGAAGATAGCGCTCGCAGAGGCTTTCGATTTCGGAATAGCCGATACGCGATTCGGAACCCATCCGCGCCTTCATGATGAAATGCTGCGCCGCGTTGTCGAATACGAAGGATGCAGGGTATTCCTTCCTCGCCTGGTTCACGATGCAGCCCGCGAAGAAAAATGCCAGGCCCATCCCCGCGATGCCCGCCGCGCCGGACGCACCGCCGCCCACAGCGGCGGCCAGGCCCAGGACCGCGAAGATCCCCCCGAGGACGGCCATGCCGGCGCCCCAGAGTTTGGGGCCCCTTCCCAGGGTGAATATGACCGAGGAGGCGTCCATATTCTTAATACGATACATGGCGATTACTTCGAAATCTTTTTTTCGTAGACGAGGTTTTCGTAGTCGGTGTAGAGGAGCTGGTTGTCCCGGTCCGGGCTCATGATCTTGACTTTCGTGATGAGCGTGGAGTAGGAGGCGAGGAGGCTCATGTCGGTGAGGGACTCGATCATGCGCTGGACCTCGTCGGTTTCCTTGTTCAGGAGATGCATGTAGAACTTCAGGGAATCGGCGAGCGAGTCGAGCTTGGCCCTGTTCTTCGCGATGTCCTGGTTCTTGTCCGCGTCCTTGACCATGCTGCGGATGAAGCTCAGTATGTATTCGGCCTCGATCGCGGTGAGGTCGAAGTCCAGCATGATCTGGTTCACCTTCATCACGTTCATCTCGCGCAGGTGGACCCGCGCGAGGAAGACCGGGTTGTTCGACATCATGTTCAGGTTCACCTCGCCGCCCGCGTCGGGTTTCGCGCCGCCCGAGGGCCCGCCCTCCGCGGCAGGCGCGGTGTGCGCGGAGATGATTTCCGCGGCGGAAAACCGGTTCCTGATCACGATGATGTCGTTGTCGGACACCGCGTTCCCGATGACGACGGTGTCGGGTTTTTCCGCCAGGTCCGACTCGCGCACGAGGGCCGCGGCGGAGTTGAACATCTTCAGCTTCGTGGGGAGCAGGTCGAGGAGTCCGGGCGCGTCGAGGAAGAGGTACTTGCGCGACCTGCTTCCGAGGTCCACGTAGGGCAGGACGATCTGCCCCTTTACTATCTTCAGCAGGGAAAACTCCTGGTGGGTATTCCTGATCGCGAAATCCTCCCCCACGAAGTAAATGACCAGCATCCGGTGGAGGACCTTGGTGTTCTGCTCGTCGGAATACACGGATTTGCCTTTCCTGTCGAAGGCGAGGAACTGAGACTTCTTGGGGAGTATCTTGAGCGTCATTCCCTTGGGAGTCTTTTCTTCTATATAGTCATTGTATTCCATCACACGAAAAATAACGCGTCCGGGCGGCAATTCAATCACTTTTTGCCCGCGAATAAAATATTTGACATCCGGGTTTTCAGGGGCTGATCATCGGTATACAAATCCTATTGGAGAGTACCCATGAACCACATCAATATCAGCGCCCGGAGGATCCACCGCGGGAAGGTGAGCGCGTTCTCGAGCCAGCTCGACGATGCACACGCGGCGTCGACCGTGCTGAAGGAGGGCGGATACTGGTGCAGCCAGAAGACCAACGCGATTACCAGGGAGTACTTCATCATAGATTACGGCACCGCGATGCCGTTCAACACGGTCGAGATCCACGCCTCTCCCAAGGGCGCCGAGTCCTTCCCCGCCGACTTCCGCATCGAGGCGAGCGTGGACGGCGCCGAGTGGCGCATCATCCACACGGAGAGGAAGTACGAGCCGGCGGCCTCGGGCCCCTGCGTGCTCGACATCCCCTTCATCGTGGCGCGCTTCCTGAAATTCGTCGCGCTAAGGACGCGCAAGGTCCAGACGCGCTTCAGCGCGGAGGTCGGCTCGTTCGAGGCGGGCATCGCGGGCGTGAGGGAGATATCGTCGAGCAGCGCGTCCTCCTACATGCACGGCGCCGAAAAGCTCATCGACGGGCAGAAGTCCACCATCTGGGAGTCGGACCTAAAGCCAGCCGCCGCGCACGAATACGTGTACCTTGACCTGGGACGCGTGCTGCCCGTATCGCGCCTGGCCCTTGCCGCGACCGACACGGTTCCCAGCGGCTTCCCCGAGCAGTTCTACTTTGAATACAGCACCGACAAGAGCGGATGGAGCCCTCTCTTCGAGGAGAAGGGCTTCCTGGCGGAGCCCTCGACGCGCTACAGCTGGGACGTGCCGCTGGCGCAGGCGAGGTACCTGAGAATGGAAATGAACACCGTGAGCCTGGAGGGCAAGCTCCACGGGGTGCGCCTGGCCGCCCTGGAGGTGTACTCCGCGCCCGTCAGCCTGGACCATTCGCACCACGCCGGGGAGATGACGCCGCACGCCTCCATCTTCCAGTACGGGGTGGTGAAGATGGCGCGCGACGGGGAGGAGCTGATGGGCGCCGCGGTGCAGGCGAGCGACCGGCGCCTGCGGGACGCGACCGCGATATTCAAGGGAATCATGCAGTTCGCCGAGGACGGCGAGGACGCGCAGGGGCTCGCGGTGCAGGCGAGCGACAGGCGGCTCAAGCCCGCGAGCGAGGCCAAGTTCGGGGTCGTGAGGCTCGCCTACGACAGGGAGAACAAGCAGGGCGCAGCGGTTCAGGGAAACGATTCGCGCCTCCAGGAGGCCAGCGAGAGTAACTTCGGGATCGTGAAGCTCTGCCCCGACGGCATCTATTCCGACATGAGCGTGGTGCGGGGGAGCGACAGGAGGCTCTTTCGCGCAACGGACGCGAACTTCGGCATCGTGCGCCTCGCCGCCGACGGCGAGACCAGCGCCGAAAGCGCCGTGCAGGGGAGCGACCGGCGGCTCAGGGACGCGAGTCCCATGGCGAAGGGCATCGTGGAGCTCGCGGAGGACGGCGAGGATCGGGCCGGGGTCGTCGTACAGGGAAGCGACCGGCGTTTAAAGAACGCAAGCACGACGGCACGAGGGATCGTGGAGCTCGCGGAGGACGGCGAGGACCGTCCCGAGGTCGTGGTGCAGGGCAACGACCGCCGCCTTAAAGATGCGGGCGAGACGGGCAAGGGCATCATGCGCTTCGCGAAGGACGGCGAGTCGGCCTCGTTCGCGGCGGTTCAGGGGAACGATCGCCGTTTGGCAAATGCGAGCACGGTGGCGCGGGGCATCGTGGAGCTGGCCGAGGACGGCGAAGACGCGCCTAACGTGGCGGTGCAGGGGAGCGACCGGCGCTTAAAAGACGCGAGCACGGTGGCGAAGGGCATCGTAGAGCTCGCCGAGGACGGCGAGGACGCCCCGAACGTGGCGGTGCAGGCGAGCGACCGGCGATTAAAAAACGCGAGCACGGCGGCGAAGGGTATCGTGGAGCTTGCCGACGACGGCGAAGACAGGCCAGGCGTGGCGGTGCAGGGGAGCGACCGGCGTTTAAAAGACGCGAGCACGGCGGCGAAGGGCATCGTGGAGCTTGCCGACGACGGCGAAGACAGGCCAGGCGTGGCGGTGCAGGGGAGCGACCGGCGATTAAAAAACGCGAGCACCGTCGCGACGGGGATTGTGGAGCTCGCCGAGGACGGCGAGGACCGCCCCGAGGTCGTGGTGCAGGGGAGCGACCGGCGATTAAAAAATGCGAGCACCGCCGCGAAGGGCATCGTGGAGCTCGCCGAGGACGGCGAGGACGCCCCGAACGTGGCGGTGCAGGGAAATGACCGGCGTCTCAGGAGCGCGAGCGAAGCGCAGGCGGGTATTATACGGCTTGCGCATAACGGAGAAAGCCGCGCCGGGTTCGCGGTCCAGGCGGACGACGCCCGCCTCGCGGACGCCAGGGACCCGCTCCCGCACGCGCATGACTACGCGCCGCTCATGCACGAATTTTCCACGCACGCGGGCGCGCTGTCCATAACCCAGGCGAAGAATGAACGCTACACGGGAATAGTCCCGCCGCCTGATTCCGCGGCGGTGATCTACGGCAGGAACGAGTCCCCCGCGGCGGGCGCCGTGGGCGTCATAGGCGTGGCCGACGGAACCTATGAGAACGCGGCGCACTCGTGCGGCGTGCTGGGGCACGGCCGCTTCAACGGGGTGAGGGGACAGTCACCGGGCAGCGGCATGCCCGGCCCCCGCGGCTGCGGCGTGCTCGGGGTGTCGCGCTTCGGGGCCGGCGGGGTGTTCGCGAGCGAACATGAATACTCCCTGGTGGTGGACGGGTACGCGAAGATCGCGGACTATGACGACAGCGTTCAGCTCATAGGAAACGGAGACGCGCTCAGAGTGAACGGAAAGAGCGACTTCACCGGGACCATCTCCCTCGCGCGCGAATCGGCCGAGGGCGTCCCGGCGAACATCACCGAACTCTTTACCGTGGACGGCGAGGACCATATTTCATACGGGGACGTGCTCGTGGTGAGCGAGAACGGCGGCGCGCTCTCGCGCTCCGCGTCGGCCTACGCGCGCGGCGTCGTAGGAGTCGTTTCGGGAAATCCCGCGCTGGTGCTGGGCGCCGCGGACGGGAAGAATGCGTACCCCGTAGCGCTCGCAGGCCGGGCGATGTGCAAGGTGGACGCGCGCGGGGGCAAGGTGCGCCCGGGCGACCTCATCGTCACCTCCTCCACGCCGGGATGCGGCATGGCCGGCACCATAGACTCATTCGAGAAGATCGGCACCGTGCTGGGAAAGGCGCTCGAGGGGCTGGACGAGGGGATAGGCATCATCCCGATATTCATAATGCATTCTTAGGAGGGATCAATCGCGATTGACCCGTACATATTCAATCGCGAAATGTATGCATTTTCCGCCGGGAAGCCGGTCGGCGCCCCATCAGGGTTTCATGGTCTCGATAGTCTTTTTCTCGCCGGCATTGAAGAGCTCCAGCGCGTAGTCGGAGATCTCGCGCGTGAGCTCCTTGCTCATGTAGGTGATCTTCTTGGTGAAGGGCTTCTTCTCGTACTGCTCGACCCACATTATGATGGTCGTTTTTTCGAACTCCCAAATCATGGCCCCGGAATTGTTCTTCACCGAGTCGCCGGTCGGGGCGCCGTACTGGGCTTCCAGCTTTTTCGCGACGTCCTGCATGCTCAGGTAGGGGAACTGCACGTTGACGTAGAACAGCCTTGTTTCCTGCTCGGTCTTGTTGTCCTTTCCCGGCTTTTCCTTGTAGAAAAACCCGTAGCTGTAGGTGATGTCGCCGTCGCGGGTCTGGATGACGCGCTTGTCGTCGGTGTAGACGATCTTGCCTGTGAGGTCGTTCTTCGCGGCCGCCATGGCGCTGCCCCACTTCGCCTTGCTGTAGCCCTCGACGCCGCCCTTTTTCTCGGAGGGCGCCGTCTCTTTCTTGTCCTTGTCCGCCTTGGGAGCGTCCTGTGCGTGGAGCGCGCCCGCCGCTCCCGCGATGCACAGGGAGAGAAGCACCGCATACAGCTTTTTCATCGCTCTGGCCTCATGCTTCAAATATAGTGCGGCACGCGGCGTTCGACACGTGCCTGTGATAGTTATCGGCAGCACCTTCCGGATTAAACAGGCAATAATTGGGCCGCGGTTTCAATTTGTATTGACACGGCCCCCGGCGCCTGTATCCTTATTCACGATACAGGAGGAGCGACATGGCGGGTATTATGGAAGTGACCGATAAAAACTTCGGCAAGGAGGTGCTCGAGGCCCCGGGCAAGGTGCTCGTAGACTTCTGGGCCCCCTGGTGCGGTCCCTGCAGGATGCAGACCCCCATACTCGAGAAGCTCGTAAGCTCCGGAGCGGTGAGCGCAAAAATCACCAAGCTCAACACCGATGAAAATCCCGAGACCGCGCAGAAATACGGTATCCAGGCCATACCCACGCTCATCATCTTCCAGGACGGCGCGCAGGTCGATCGCCTCCAGGGCGTGCAGCCGGAAGCCGTGCTGACCGCCAAGCTCAAGTAGAACCCCGCAGGAAGGGCTCCCATGCGTGCCGTGGTTCAAAGGGTTTCCCGCGCCTCCGTCGAGGTGTCGGGAGGCACGGTTGTCAGGGCGGGCCGGGGCCTTCTCGTGCTCGCTGCCCTGCACAGGGACGATACGGACACCGACCTGGACTACATCGCCAGGAAGATCGTGGGTCTCCGGGTGTTCGAGGATGCCGCGGGCGTCATGAATTGTTCGCTCGAGGACGTGAAAGGGGATCTCCTGCTCGTGTCCCAGTTCACGCTGTACGGCGACGCGCGCAAGGGAAAACGGCCTTCATACGGAGAGGCAATGCCTCCTGACCGTGCGTCCGCGAGGTTCCACGAGTTCGTGGCGCTCTGCAAGACCCTGTGGCCCAGGGTGGAAACCGGGGTGTTCGGCGCGCACATGATGCTTGACCTGGTGAACGACGGCCCGGTCACGATACTGCTGGACAGCCGCAGGCTTTTCTGATTATAGCCCCGGGACTTCCGCGTCAATCCCGCGCTTCAGCCGCTCGTAAATGCCGTCCACGTCCATGTTCCCGGGATGACGCTGCCTGAGCTCGCGGAGCTTTTCGGTGACCCTCCCCCGCTCGAAGCGCTCCCCCGCGTACGCTCCGTCCGCATCCTTCGCGCGGCGGTAGTACTCGTAGGCTTCGCTGAACCGGTTCAGGTAAAAGCAGGTGATCGCCATGTTGGAAAGCGCCTTGCAGAACCGGGGGTCCAGCGCGATGGCCCGCGAAAGCGCCTCGTACGCCTCGTCGTACCTTCCCTCGTTCATGAGCGCCGCGGCCTCGTTGTTGTAATAAATCTTCTCCGAGGGATTCCTGGCGATCGCGAGCCTGAAGAGCCGGACCGCCTCCGCATAGCGCTTCTCGCGGTAGGCCGTGAAGCCCGCGGCATTTAGCTCCGCGTCGCCGCTCTCCGCGGAGAGGACCGCGTCCGCCGGGGTGGAGGAGAGGGGCCCGGCACCTGGCAGGCACAGGAACGCCGCCACAAGCGCAACCGTGAGGAGGATGCGGGGAAAAGACCGCCTGAATAAACCGCTCTGCATGGCCTATGCTCACACGGGCCCGGCGGTTTATTCAAGTAGATTTTTCCGGCCTCCGGAGTTCATTTTTTAAGGGTGGGCAGGACCGTCTTCCTGAGCTCCTTCTTGTTGAATTTTCCCACGCTGGTCTTGGGTATCTCCTTTAAAAATACAAACTCGTCGGGAATCCACCACTTCGCGATTTTATCTTGTAAAAAGGACTTGACCGATTCGGCGCTGATCTCGTTTTCCCTGCCCGGCGAGGGCACGACGCAGGCGAGCGGGCGCTCCTGCCACTTCTCGTCGGGCATGCCTATGACCGCCGCCTCCAGGACCATGGGGTGCGCCATGATCGCGTTCTCGAGATCCACGGACGAGATCCACTCGCCGCCGCTCTTGATGAGGTCCTTGGTCCTGTCGACCAGGCTCATGTATCCCTCCTCGTTCATGGTGGCGATGTCGCCGGTGTGCAGCCACCCGTCCCTGAAGGTCGATTTGCTGCGCTCGGGGTCCTTGTAGTATTCGGAGGCGATCCACGGTCCGCGCAGGCAGATCTCGCCCATGTCCTTCCCGTCCATCTTCGCCTCGTCGCCGGTTTCAATGTTCTCCAGCCGGAGCTCGAGCCCGGTCGCGATGATTCCCACGGTGGTCTTGAGGTCGAAGAGCTCCTTGTCCGGCCAGTTGTCCATGTAGCTCTTGGGAATCGCGGCGCTCACGAACGGGGTGGTTTCGGTCATGCCGTAGCACTGGGCGATGTTGAACCCGTACTTGTCGCGAAACGATTCCATGAGGTGGCGCGGCATGGCGGAGCCCCCCGACACCACGGTGCGGATGGAGGAGAAGTCGTGCTCGCCCCCCTCCTCAAGGTACTTGTACAGCATCATCCAGATCGTGGGCACGCCGCAGGTGAAGGTCGCCTTCTCGTCGCTGATGATTTTGCACAGCGCCTTCATGTCGAGGATCTGGCGCCCGGGAAGGACCTGCTTGCATCCCAGGGCCGCGCCCAGGAAGGGCGCGCCCCACGCGTTTGCGTGGAACATGGGCACCACATGGAGCAGGCAGTCGCGCTCCATCGCTCCCAGTGTGAGGCCTACGACGAGGCTGTGCAGGTAGAGCGCACGGTGGCTGTAGACTACGCCCTTGGGGTCCCCGGTGGTCGCCGAGGTGTAGCAGATGAGGGCCGCCTCGTTCTCGTCGCGGTCGGGGCTGAAGGGGTAGTCTTCCGGAAATTTTTTGATGAGATCGTCGTAGAGCACCACGGGCGAAAGCGTCGTGGGGGGCATGGTCCCGCTCTGGGACATGATCACGAAGTGCTCCACGGTCTTGAGCTGGTCCTTCACGGGATCCACCATGAACCACAGGTCCTCGTCGATGAACATGACCCTGTCGCCCGCGTGGTTCATGATGTAGACGAGGTGCTCGGGGGAGAGGCGCACGTTCAGGGTGTGCAGCACCGCCCCCATGCCGGGCACGCCAAAGTAGAGCTCAAAGTGCCGGTGGTTGTTCAGCGAGAAGGACGCGACCCGGTCGCCGTGCTTTATGCCGAGCGATTCCAGGGCGTGCGCGAGCTGGCAGCACCTTTTGTAGGCCTGGCCGTAATCGTAGCGGAATGTCCCGTTCGCGTAGACCGACACGATCTCTTTTTTAGGAAAAAACCGGGCTGCGCGCTGCAGGAACGTGGTGAGCAGAAGCGGGTAATTCATCATGGGGGAACCTCCGGAATGCGGGTGAATTTGGAAGGCGATGGCGCAAAGAACACAGTGTTGTATTTATGTAGTATTACTATATTATGTATGTTTGTAAGTCAAACAATTTTTCACGGGCAAGGGGTGCGGAATCCCGCTCACGCGTAGCGGCGGATGGTTTCGTGCACGAAGTCTGCGACGGACCTGTCGATCGCGCCGCTCGCGTTCCGGAACGCGAGCGCGACCTGTTTTTTTTCAAATACGCCGTCCAG
>CALMJO010000409.1 GCA_937864375.1 uncultured Spirochaetota bacterium | reverse complement strand
ATCAGCATGGACGCGGCCGACGATATCGAGTCGATGCCGGCGAACTACGGGGTGCCCGTCGATCGCCCGTTGCGCGGGCCCGGTACGGCATACTATAAGCTTGCCGAGAACTGGGCCGATCTCTTCGATGCCGACGATCTCCTCTATACCCTGAGCAAATCCGGTATAGCGTCCAACGGGGACTGGTGGTCGGGCTCCGATTCCTCCGGGAACTACGCGAGCGGTTACGACTGCAGCGGGTGGAGCGACGGCACGAACGGCTCGGACGGGCGGTTCGGGAACACCAACAAGACGGATTCGACCTGGATCAACGGGGGCGACGCAAACTGCAACACGAAAAAGCGGGTCCTCTGCGCCTGCTGGTGAGCTTTTCCCCAAATAAAAGTTGACACATCCCCGTTTGCGGGGCCTTTATTCTGGCATGACCTCTCAGCGTTTTTACAGCGACTTCCTGGTGATCGGCAGCGGCATCGCGGGGCTCGCGTTCGCGATCAAGGCATCCGGGCTCGGCACGGTTAACATCGTCACCAAGAAGAAGAACTTCGACTCCAACACCAACTACGCGCAGGGCGGCATCGCCTCCGTGATCGCACCCGGGGACGTGTTCGAAAGCCATATCGAGGACACCATGCGCGCGGGGGCGGGGCTGTGCAACCGGAAGGCAGTCGAGATCCTCGTACGCAGCGGCCCCCGGCGCGTGAACGAGCTCATGGAATGGGGAACCCGCTTCTCCACGACGCGCGACGAGCACGGGCACACCGTCCTCGACCTGGGGCGCGAGGGCGGTCACTCGCAGAACCGCATCGTGCACGCGACCGACCTCACGGGCAGGGAGATAGAAAACGCGCTCCTGAACAAGATCTCCACCATCGGCTCCATCACCATCTTCGAGAACCATACCGCGGTGGACCTCCTGACCGAACACCAGCTCGGGGCGGAGCCCGGCCCCGGCGACCCGGTAAACTGCTACGGCGCGTACATCCTCGAAAACGCGACGGGCGCCGTCCACATCTTCAACTCGAAGATCACCTTCCTGGCCTCCGGCGGCGCCGGCCAGGTCTACCTGCACACGACCAATCCCGAAATCGCGACGGGTGACGGGATCGCGATGGCGTATCGCGCGGGCGCCATGATCGCGGACATGGAATTCATCCAGTTCCACCCGACAACGCTCTACATTGAAAACCAGCAGGGACGCTCCTTCCTCATAAGCGAGGCGGTCCGGGGCGAGGGCGCAATCCTCCTGAACGCCCGGGGAGAGCGCTTCATGGAAGCGCTCCATCCCATGAAGGAGCTCGCGCCGCGCGACATCGTGGCGCGCGCGATCGACTGGGAGCTCAAGAAATCCGGGGAGCGGTGCGTGTTCATCGATATCGCGTTCAAGGGGAGCGATTTTCTCATGAAGCGCTTTCCCTACATTTACTCGCACTGCCTCAAGCGCGGCATCGACATATCCAGGCAGCCCATTCCGGTGGTGCCGGCGGCGCATTACCTGTGCGGCGGAATCGTGAGCGACCTGAACGGGCGCAGCTCCGTGAAGAACCTCTTCGTGTCCGGCGAATGCGCGTGTACCGGCGTGCACGGAGCGAATCGCCTGGCGAGCAATTCTCTGCTCGAAGGAGTCGTCTTCTCGCACTGCGCGTACGAATACCTGAAGGAGTACTTCCCCGCGAAAGGCGCGGGGATCAGGGTGCCCGAGTTTCCCCACTGGAACAAGGAGGGCACCTTCGACCTCGAGGAATGGATTCTCATCCAGCACAACATCGAGGACGTCAAGCGCCTCATGTGGGACTACGTGGGGATCGTGCGCTCCAACCTCAGGCTGCAGCGCGCCTACCGCCGCATACTCCTGCTCGACGAGGAGATCAAGGATTATTACAGGCGCAGCACCGTGACGCCGCGCCTGGTGGAGCTGCGCACCCTGGCCACGCTCGCGAAGCTCATCATCCGCGGCGCTATTACCCGCAAGGAGAGCCGGGGCCTCCACTATAACACCGACTACCCTGATTCGATCGAGAGCATGCACATGAACGTCGTGCTGCGCACGGGGATGCAGCCCGAAATGACCTCCCTGGAAGACATTTCATTTTCTTAAGGGGCAATTGCCATTGCCCCGTACGGATCAATCGCGATTGATCCCTTTCTGCAAAAACTTCTTGAGAAAAAACCACCCCCCGGCTATCCTCTTGATTTCACGGCTTATTTGCGATCGAGGCAGTAAAGGCGAGGGTTCAATGCTGAGCATCGGGATTGGCGCGGACGTGCTCTATCTCAAGGCCCAGGGCGAAATGCGCGCGGGCACCTGCTTCGCGCTGGGAGAATTTCTGGGCCCCTACCTCGAAAAGGTACGGAAGAAAATAATCATCATGCTCGACCTGAGCGAGTGCTCGTACATGGACTCCACCTTCATAGGATTCATCATCTCGCTCGCGCGGAAGTGCGAAAAATATTTTCCTGAGCGCGTGGAGATCGTCAACCCTTCCCCCCGCTGCGAGGCGATCCTCGAAAAACTGTGCTGCATGAGCACGCTCGCGATCGTGCACGGCGGGGCCCTGCCGGAGGTGTCCCTTTTCGAGCTCGAGCCGCCGGCACATGCGTTCGGGAGCAGGACGAACGTCGAGCTCATGTTCAGGGCGCACAAGAGCCTGAGCGAGCTCAGCGAGGAGAACAGGCAGGCGTTCAGGGAGCTTCTCGACGAGCTGAAGGGCGTCATGGGAGGCGGGACCGGGGGATGAGAGCGGCGGAGGGTGAGCCGGATGCCGCGTGAACTGATCCTCCACGGACGCGTGCAGGGCGTGTGCTGCCGCGACTACTGCAGCCGGTACGGGAAGCTCATGGGGCTCAGGGGTTCGGCGTCCAACCTCGAGGACGGCTCCGTGCAGGTGCTGCTCGCCACCGACGACGCAGCGAAGGCGGATGAGTACCTCCGCGCGCTCGTGAACAATCCCTCGGAGCTCCGCTTCTACGGCAGGATCACGCGCGTGGAGAACCTTGCCTACTCGGGTCCCATGGGAGGGGACTACAACTTCTAGGGCGCCTGCCAGGCATTCCAGGGGATGCTCACCTCGTTCGCCGAGCAGCTCAAGGGCGCGAACAAGGGCGTGTACGATGCCATGGATACCTG
>CALMJO010000408.1 GCA_937864375.1 uncultured Spirochaetota bacterium | reverse complement strand
GTTCAGCATTGTGCCGGTCGCGCCGCCCGTGAGCAGGCAGGGGCGCCCTCCCGCCAGGGTAAAATCGGCCACCCCCTCCACCCTCTTCGAGGACCCCGCGTTGAGGTCGATCACCATGAGCGTCCCCGGGCCCTTTTCCTTTCCCGCGGAGGGCGTCACGAGCACGTATGCCGACCCGTCGAAACCGGAAATTTTTTGCGGCGCGCCCCCGCCCTCCTGCTTCCAGGAGTACTCGGCGCGCCTGTCGCTCCTGAAATCGATGCATCCGGCCGCGAACGCCGTGGAAGACGAGCCCTCCCTGCGCGCGCCCTCAGCGCGCACGTACCACAGCACGCCGCTTCCATACTCCTTGAGGACGACGCCGGAAACGGGGAGCGTGGTCGCGCCGCCGGGTCCGTATGCGATGATACCGCCCCCGGAGAGCACGCAGTCAAGGGGAACGGGGGCGCGTTCCGGCGCGGCGGCGCGCGCGGCGTGCCGGCCGCCCGCGAGCGCGATGATCAGAAAAACAACGAGGGGAAAAAAGCGGTCAGAGCTTGTCGAGACGATGCGCGAAATCGGCCTTGTGGATCTTTTCTCCGAGCCTGTTGTGCTCATGCACGATCTCCTGGAGTATCTCGGTCGTGGTGAGGGGATTGATGGTCACCGAGCGAAGGACCACGATCTTCTGCGGGCTGTACCGCGTGGACTCGAGCATGGTGCGCGACACGAAGCTGTTGTCCTCCTGGCGGATGGCGCGGTGGAGCTCTATGTTCAGTTCGTTCAGCGATTCGTTGATCGCGTGGATCCTTTTTAAAATCTTCACCAGTTCCTGCGAGAGCCTCGCTCCCTCGACCTGGGCAAGGAGCATGGAGAGGCGCTCCTGGACGCGCTGCGGCACGAAGCGGTAGTTCATGATGAATATCTCCGGTTCGCTGGTGCGCTCGAAGTTGGGGTGCATGTCGATGAGGCGCTTCATCGTGTTGGTCGTCTCGAAGGCGTGCTCGTAGAGCAGCCGGAAGCCCTCGACGCCGAATATCTTGAAGGTCACCCAGGGCTTGAGGCAGGAGAAGGGGCGCGAGCCCTCCACGGTGAAGCGCCCCTGGTCGACCGAATCGGGGCGTATGATGTAGTTCGAGGTGTGCTTGATGTAATTGAGCGCCGTCTCCTTGCGGAAGAGGATCATCCCCATGGAAAGCGGCGAGTACATCAGCTTGTGCGCGTCGAAGGTGACCGAGTCGGCATCCTCGATCCCCTTGAACATGGACCGGTACTCGTCCACGATGAGGAGCGACCCGCCCCATGCCGCGTCCACGTGGAAGAAGGTCTTCATCTCGTCGGCGACCCTGCGCATCTCCAGGAGGTTGTCGACGTTTCCCGTCTCCGTGGTGCCCGCGATGCCTATGAGGGAAATGACCCTGATCTTTTCCTCCGAGCCCGCGTTCGCCTCGTCGATCTGCCGGCACACCTGGCGCAGGCGCGCGAGGTCCACGCGGTCGTGCGCATCCACCGGCACCTTGATGACGCTGCAGTTACCCAGGCCTATGATGCGCGCCACCTTCTCGAACGAGTAATGTCCGCGCTGGCTCACCAGTATGACGGCACGCTTGCACTTGTAATGCCTGAAGGCGTCGTAGATCCCCGCCTTGCGTATCCCGGGAAAGCGCCCGTCCGAGGGAAACGCCTGGTTGCGCGCCACCAGCATCGCGGTCAGGTTCGCCATCGTGCCGTCCAGCGTGACGTTGCCCAGGGCTATGCGGTGGTTCTGGACGTGCGTCTTGTAGAAATTGGGCGACCGCTTGAAGATGAGCCGGTGTATCCACGCGATCAGCTCGCGCTCGACGAAGGTGGAGGCCTTCGCGGTTTCGATCTTCACCTGGTTCTGGTTGAGCGCCGCGATGATCATTTCCAGCAGGATCATGAAATAGGGGATCGCGCTCGTCATGTGGCCAATGTAGTAGGGGTTCCCCACCTTCACCGAGTGCGCGATGATCTTTGTCTTGATTTCGGCGAGGATGTCTTTCAGGAGGTGCGGGTGCCGCGGAATGTCGATGATGGAGAACATCTTCGCGAGCTCCTGGATGGAGATCTCGCTGTGAATGCCTCCCTTTTCCTTGAAAAAATTGTGGATGAGGTCGAGGAGCTCGTGCCCGAACTCGAGGAACTTGTCGGGGGAATCGGGCATGATAAAGAGTCTCTGCAGGTGGTCGAGGTCCGCCCGCACATCGGCGCTTTTCCTGGTATCAAGCTTCTGCGGCTTCATAACGCGCTCCCGGCTCATCACAGTACATGCACCCGCATTTGCAAGAACTTTTAGCTGCCTGTTTCCAAATTTCTATAATATAAAAATTTGAATAACGTAAGCCCGAGATCTGTAATGAGACAATCACTCCCCCCTCGCGGTGTGTACAATATACACACCCGGGGTAACGAATTCCTAAAATCCGAAATGAATTTTGCTAATTTTTAACCGTTTCAGGCCGACATATAGAATGCGGGACAAAAAGGCTTTCACGGAAGAGGGCTTATGCAGGTTCAAACAACATGGTCGTTTCCCTACGAAATCGAGTTCGAGACAGCGACCGAGCTCGCCCGGCGCCTGTGCGACCTTTCCGGCGCGGAAAACACCGTGATATTCGACCTCAGCAAAACGAAGAGCGTCCACTCCTCCTTTGTGGGCTTCCTCATCCATACGAAGCATTACCTCGAGAGCAACGGGATGCGGCTTGTCCTGAAAACCTCGCCCCAGATCGACAAGGTCCTGGCGCTGCTGAACCTGGGCACCTATTTCCTGACCGAGTCCGGCCGCGGTAAAGCGCAGTCCACGCTCCAGTAGCCGCCTGAAATCTGCTTGACAGCTATTCAACTTTTAATTGTATTATTTAATGCTCAAATACGAAACAATGCGGGGAATTCCGGCATGGCCGACATGATTTTCTCAGAGGAGCAGTTTACTTCCACCAGCGATATTCTCAAGGCCATCGCCCACCCCACGCGCCTCAAGATCCTCTGCTTCCTGATCGAGGGCGAACGGTCGGTGGGGGAGATCGAGCGTGAATTCGGCTCAACGATCTCAAATATCTCGCAGCACCTCACGGTGCTCAGGCGCATGGACATTATCAAGCGCCGCAAGGACGCGAACTTCATGTTCTATTCGGTCAAGGACGACAAGATACTCACCCTTCTGGGGACCATGAAAAAGCTTTTCTGCAGCGTGAAATAATCGCCGCCCCTCTCAAAAAACCTTCAGGATCCTGCTCGTGTTGAAATAACGGTCGTCGTTGCGCAGGTAGCAGTAGGCGTAGATATAGCTCTTCCGGCCGTTTCTCACCAGCTCCTTGGGCAGAATGCGCCTGATCGTGATCTTTCCGGCGTCGTCCATATAGCGTATCTGCACCTCGTCGCCTATGACTATCTGGTTGTTGATGTGCAGGCGCTCCTTCTCCCTGCGGGAGAGGCGCGGCCTCACGGCCTGGCCGTGGATGCGGTGCAGGTCGTTGAAGCTCCACGTGCCGCCCCGGTCGTGAAACCGGACCACCTGCCTGAACACCTCCATGCATCCCTGCGCGTCCGAAAGAGCGCGATGGTAATTGATGTCTATGTTGAGCGCCTCGCACAGCGTACTGAGCCGGTAGTTGGGGAGGTTCGCAAACGTCTGCCGCGCGAGCCTGACGGTATCGTAGGCGCGAAACGGCGGGATGTTCAGCGTGCTTTTCTTGTACGCGACCTCCATGAACGCGAGGTCGAATCGCGGGTTCTGTATGATGAGCGGCGCGTCGCCTATGAACGACGAGATTCCCTCGAGCAGATCCCCTATATGGGGCGCCCCCCTGACCATGTCCGAGGTGATGTGGTGTATCTTCACCACCTCCTCGGGCATGTCCCTGCCGGGATCGACGAGCGTGGACCAGGTCTCCAGCACCCTGTCCATGGTGAAGCGGATGAGCCCCACCTCGACTATGCCGTCGATGACCGGGTTGATGCCGGTGGTCTCGATGTCGAGCGCGCAGTAGACCGCGTCCCTGAGCC
>CALMJO010000407.1 GCA_937864375.1 uncultured Spirochaetota bacterium | reverse complement strand
CCTCGATGGGCGTGGGCGAAGCGAGCTTTACCGCGGCGCCGGTCCCCATCGAGACGCTCCCCGAAGTGAAGTATTCGCTGGAGCAGCTCTGGGATGTCGCCGAGGACGAATTCCCGGATTTCCGCATCGCGCGCATAAGCCGCAGCATCCAGAAAACCAACCTCGAGGCCGAAAAGGCCGGCAGGAAGCCTACGGTTGACGTGGTAGGAGCCTTTGGACTCGAGAACAGGAGCCTGCAGGGGCTGGGTTCCATGCAGTCCGATCTTGGATACGATAACTGGAAACCCACCATACATTTCGCGGTTCAGGCAAACATGCCCATTTATACCGGCGGCGCGCTGAGCGGAAAGATCGATGCCGCACGGGCCGACTACAGGAAATCAATGTATACCGAGCGCCAGGTAATGGTCACGAACAGGGCGCTCATCCAGAATTATGTGCAATCGATGAGAGAGCTCAAAAAGCAGGTGGAGCTGGCGAGGCTTATGAAGATTAATGCGGAAAACCACCTCAAGCTCGCCACAAAAAGCTACGAAAACGGGGTGGGCTCCCAGCTTGACCTCCAGGATGCGGAGACCTCGCTGATAAACGCCGACCTCTATTCATTCAAGGCTCGGTATGACTATCTCATCGCTCTGGCAAAACTCGCGAATTCGGTGGGAGTGGGAGAGGAGCAGCTATGCAAATAATCGATTCATTGAAAAACCTGGCGCGCAGGCGCGCCCTCCTGGGCGTCATGGCGCTGGCCGTGTGCCTGCTGGCATTTCTTCTCACGAGGTCCTGCGGCGGGCGCGAGGACGTCGTCTACCAGTATGATGCCGTGTCGAAGGGCGAAGTAATCAAGTCCATATCGGTGTCGGGTACGCTTGACGTGGTAAACTCCTACATGGTGCTGTCGAAGATAAACGGCGTGGTGAGCCAGGTTTTTACGGACTACAACCAGCAGGTCGGGAAGTACCAGGTGCTCGCGACCATCGATTCGTCGGAGATCGACCAGCAGAAGTTGCGGGTCTCCGCCCAGCTTGAAAGAGCCAAGCTGGACCTGGACGGCGCCCAGATGGACCTCGATACCAGGCGCAAGCTCTTCAGCGAGAACCTCATCTCGCAGAAGGACCTGGAACAGTCGGAGTTCAATCTCAAGAAGGCCCAGGCCGCGCTCCAGCAGTACCGGATTGAATACGATTTCGTCATGAGCAACAGGGACAACACCACGATCGTTTCGCCTGCGGCGGGAACGGTTATTTCCGTGGACATCAGGCCCATGGACATAGCCTCGGTGAACAAGAGGCTGTTCGTGATCGCGGAAGACCTGCGCAGGATGAACCTGACCATAAACGTGGACGAATCCGACATCGGAAGGATCGAGAAGGGACAAAAGGTTACCTTTACGGTAAGCGCATACCCGAATGACAAATTCGAGGGAAAAATCGACCAGGTCCGGTTCAGCCCCATCACCGTGGGGGGCCTGGTGGTTTACCAGGCGGTGGTCAGGTGCGACAATTCGGCATTGAAGCTCAAGCCCGGCATGACGGCGACCGCGATCGTAATGATCTCCCAGAAGCAGAACGTGCTGAGGGTTCCCAACCAGGCGTTCGTGGTCAATCCCTTTGGAAGGGAGGACGATTCCGGAAAGAAGTATTTGTGGAAGAAGCAGGGCAGCGCGATCGAAAAGATTCCCGTGGTAAAGGTTGACGTGAAGGCGGGGCTCGTGGGCGACAGCTATACCGAGGTTGAATCGGACATGCTGAAACAGGGCGACGAAATACTGGTGAGAATGGACAGGAAGGGCAAGTCCAAGGATAAGATGTAAGCCCGATGCGCGACAAGGTCATAGATATCCAGAACCTGGTAAAGACCTACCAGATCAGCGAGGAAGTGAGCGTCCATGCGCTGCGCGGGATTTCGCTCACTATCGCACGCGGCGAGTTCGTCGCGATCATGGGCGCGTCGGGATCCGGCAAGTCGACTCTCATGAACATCCTTGGCTTCCTGGACACCCATACCTCGGGGAAATATATCCTGGACGGCGTGGACGGCATCGCGCTCGACGAAAACCAGAAGGCGGAGATCCGGAACAGGAAGATCGGGTTCGTGTTCCAGGGTTTCAACCTTCTCTCCCGGACATCGGCCCTCGAGAACGTAGAGCTTCCCATGATGTACAGGGGCGATGCGGAGCCCCGCGAGATGAAGCGCAAGGCCAGGGAGCTGCTCGCCATGGTGGGGCTCGCCGGCCGGGAGCACCATCATCCCAACCGCCTCTCCGGAGGCGAGCAGCAGCGCGTCGCGATCGCGCGCTCGCTCATCAACGATCCGGCAATAATCCTTGCCGACGAGCCCACGGGTAACCTCGACACGAAAAATTCCGACGAGGTCATGAAGATATTCACCAGGCTCAACAAGGAGACGGGCATTACCATCATCCTGGTGACGCATGAGCCCGACGTCGCCAACTACACCGACCGGAAGGTGGTTTTCCGCGACGGCCAGATCATGGAGGACGCCCCGATCGCGAAGGCCGCGCCCCGGCCGGGAAGGAAACGCCCATGAATTTCCAGAACCTCATGCGCACGGCCATACGCTCGCTGGGGCGCAACAAGATGCGCTCGGCGCTCACGAGCCTGGGCGTCATAATAGGCGTGGCGTCGGTCATCATGATGGTGGGAATCGGAAACAGCGCCCGCGTCGCGGTGCGCGAAAAGATTTTCACCTACGGCTCGAACGCCATGGGCGTGGAGAGCAAGAAGCGCACCTTCACCATGAGCGACGTTGAAGCGATGAAGCGGGCGATACCGTCGATCAAGTTCATCTCTCCGATGGTGGGAAAGACCCAGGTGACCGCGAAATACCAGGGCGCCATCCTCTACAGCCGCATTCGCGGGGTTAACAACGATTTTTTCAAGATCAAGGAATGGCCCCTCAAGTACGGGCGCTACTTCACCGAGCAGGAGATACTTTCCCGCGAAAAGATCGTGGTGCTGGGGAATACCCTGCTTGACGAGCTGTTCGGCTCGATCAATCCCGTGGGCAAGGTCATGCTGATCAACAACATCCCCTTCCAGGTGATCGGCTGCCTGGCGGAATCGGGGCAGGCCTTCTCTGGCAAGGACCAGGACAACCTGATCGTGATGCCCTATACGACCGCCATGGTCAAGATCTCGGGCAGGAACGTGTTCAACGAGATATTCATCTCGACATTCAACGAGCAGATGGTCGAAAAGACCGAGGCGTCGGTGAGGTCGTTCATACGCGAAGATCGCGGTCTCGCCCCGGGCACGCCCGATGATTTCAACATCACCACGAGCAAAGAGCAGCTTCAGATGGCCGAGTACATCTCGCAGACGCTCGCCATGCTTCTCGCGGGCATCGCGTCCATTTCGCTCATCGTGGGCGGGATAGGCATCATGAACATCATGCTGGTCTCGGTGAGCGAACGTACGCGGGAGATCGGCATACGCATGGCCATAGGCGCGAAAAAGAGCGACATACTCCTGCAGTTCCTGATCGAAGCGGTCAGCCTGAGCTCGAGCGGCGGCACGGTAGGCATCATCATCGGGCTGGGCGTCTATTACGCCATCACGGTAGGAGTGGGCTGGGATTTCCTGTTTTCGACGTTCAGCGTGGTCGTGGCGTTCCTCTTTTCATGCGCGGTGGGCGTTTTCTTTGGCTATTACCCCGCGCGCAAGGCGTCCAACCTGAAGCCCATCGACGCATTGCGCTACGAATAGTCAACATAATATACAGAAGTGTCCATCGGCCCCCTTCTCCCCGCCGCGGCGCGCCCCGGGTTCCCCATGAAAAATATTTCCATTCTGCTATAAAGACATAATTCGGAAACGGCCGATACATAAAGTGAATCCGGCCGGGCCATTACGCCCGCACCCCGCATCACGGTATCACATACAGCGGTCCGCCGGAACATGACGGGCATGATTCATTCGTGGGCCGTCCGGCGCGAACGGCAATGCTGCATCTAATCCTGTGGAGGGGCTATCTTGAAAGAGATACAGGCACTCAAGAAGTTCAAACGTTTCCTTCAGACCGAAAAGGGTCTTTCGGCGAACTCGATTTACTCATACACCTATGATCTTAAAAAATTCAGCGAATTCCTGACACGAAGCAACAAGGACATATTTTCCGCAACCCACGAGGACGTGCAGCGCTTTTTGAAATTCGAAAGGACAAAAAAGCACAATTCATCCCGCACCCTCGCCCGGTCCCTGGCGGCGATACGGCAATTCTACAACTTCGTGTCCGACACCATGGGGAGCATGGAGAATCCCGCGAGCAAGATCGGGACGCCGCAGGTGGAAAAGACGCTCCCCGATTTCCTCACCATCAGGGAGATCGAAACGCTCTTCACCTCCATTTCGGAAAGCGACATCTACGAGTTGCGCGACAAGTCGATTTTCGAGCTCCTGTATTCCTGCGGGCTGAGGATCTCCGAGGCGGTGGAGCTCACCCTGGGCGACCTGGACTTTGAAAACAGGTTCATAAGGGTGAAGGGGAAGGGGAGCAAGGAGCGCCTCGTGCCCTTTGGCGAGGAGGCCATGCGCCTTCTGAAAAAGTACATTCGGGACTCCAGGTCGTCGATCCTTGGAGATCGCGTGAGCGACTACGTGTTCATAAGCAAGAAGGGCTCCATGCTCAACCGAAAATCGGTGTGGAGGCTCCTCAAGGGATACGTCGAGAAGCTGGAGATCCGCAAGAACATAACGCCGCACACCCTGCGGCATTCGTTCGCGACCCACCTGGTGGAGAACGGCGCCGACCTGCGCTCGGTGCAGGAGCTCCTGGGACACACGGACATTTCGACGACCCAGGTGTACACGCACCTCGCGCGCAGGGAACTGCAGAAGATCCACAAGAAGTTTCATCCCAAGGGATAATGGAAACGCCCTCCCGGAACATTCGCGGATCGCGCCGCATCCCCGGTAAGGCCGTTCCCCTGTGCGCGGCCTTCCTGTTCGTCCTCTCCGCATGTACGCCCTCGCGCGAGTTCCTCCTGAAACAGAGCCTCGCGGCGGGCGTGGACCGGCAGTACGTCCGCGTACTGGTGGCGAACACCACCGAGAGGGTCCTGGTTTCCGGGCAGGCGCGCATGCGCATTAGCGACCTTAAAACGAGGAAGGTGCATTACGACGGACAGGGCTCGCAGGTGTATTTTTACCCCGAAAAAGTTCTGACTCCGGTGGTGGTTGAATCATGGGGCTCCACCGTGTGCGTGAACGGCACCTGTTACAGGGGGCTCATGGAGCTCCACAATATCCTGGGCAGGATCTACGTGATCAACGTGGTCACCATGGACGAGTACCTTTGCGGCGTGGTGCCCAAGGAGGTATCGCCCTCGTGGGACGACGAGGCGATCAAGGCTCAGGCGGTCGCCGCGCGCACCTACGCGTACTACCACCTCATGCAGAAAAAGGACGCCATCTACGACCTGGACGCGACGACGAACTTCCAGGTATACGGCGGGTTTTCCGCTGAGAACGAACGCACCTCCAGGGCGGTGAGCATGACCAGCGGGGAGATCGCCGCGTTCAACAACAAGCCGATCCAGGCCTTTTTCCATTCGACGTGCGGCGGCGCTACGACGGACGACAGGTTCGTCTGGGAGGGGGACGACAAGGAGTACATCGCAGGCGTGAAGTGCGAATATTGCAAGAATTCTCCCCACTACTCCTGGGACGAAACCATTACGCTGTACGAGATGCGCATGTACCTGGAAAAAAAATACAAGGGCGTAGGGGCCATCACGGGCCTGAGCTTCAAAAAGAACGAGGGTCGCATCACCTCGGTGACCGTGACGCACAAGAACGGGCGGCTGACCGTCACCGGGAATGAATTCAGGCTCCTGTTTCCCGACAAGAAGATAAAGAGCACTTGGTTCGAGGCGGTAAAGACCAGGGAGGGTCTTGCCCTTCACGGTCATGGGTGGGGCCATGGAGTGGGGCTCTGCCAGTGGGGTGCCGAGGGAATGGCACAGAAGGGGAGCGGCTACCGCGACATCCTGAAATACTACTACCGCGGAATACAGATAATCAACATAGGCGGACGCGCGGCGCAGGCGGCCAGGCCGCACGAGACGCGGACGGGCCGCAATATTTCCTTGACCGATCCGGAATCCTGAGCATACCTGTTCCCCGGTCCCGCGGGCCACGGGTTCACGATGCCGGAAAAAACAACATTCACCCTCAGCGATTTTCAATTCGAGCTTCCCGATGATCTCATCGCGCAGCACCCGGCCGCGAGGCGCGAGGACTCCCGGCTTTTCGTCATGCACAGGGAGTCCCGCCGTTTCGAGCACCGGTCTTTTCCCGACCTCATGGATTACCTGCGCCCGGGCGACGTGCTCGTGTTCAACGACGCGCGCGTCATTCCGGCGCGCATTATCTTCAGGCGCGCGACCGGCGCGCGTGTTGAGATCATCCTGGCGGCACGCCTGTCCGCGCGGCGCTGGCACGCGCTTGCCAGCCGGACGAAGCGCCTCACGCAGGGTGAGATCCTCGCGTGCGAGGGGGACCCGTCGGTGACCGTGGCCGTCCGGGGGAGGGCCGACGAATTCGTTGAGATCGAAACGGAGCCGGAGCTCGACGACGCGCTCCTGGAGCGCATAGGCGCGGTGCCGCTTCCCCCCTACATCCGGCGCGCCTGGACGGCCGAGGACAGGGAGCGTTACCAGACGGTATACGCGAAACAAAGCGGCGCCGTCGCGGCCCCGACCGCGGGGCTCCACTTCACCGATTCGCTGATGGAGCGGATACGCGGGATGGGAGCGATGATCGGCTACCTGACGCTATTCGTTTCATGGGGGACCTTCCAGCCCGTGCGCGGGGAAGACCTCTCCCTGCACCGGATGCACCGCGAGAGCTACGTCCTTCCCCCGGAAACCGCCCGCATGGTCAACGACGCGCGGCGCGAACGCAGGCGCGTGATCGCCGTGGGCACCACGACGCTGCGCGTTCTTGAATCGAGTTTGCATGAAGGGGTGAACCGGGAAGGCCCGGGCGAAACTGACCTGTTCATCCGTCCCCCGCGCGGCGTGGCGT
>CALMJO010000406.1 GCA_937864375.1 uncultured Spirochaetota bacterium | reverse complement strand
GAGATCTAGTACGGTCTCGTGGGCTCGGAGATGTGTATAAGAGACAGGGAGCCTGGCACGCGGGGTTATCCTGCGCCTGCGCCCGGACGCGGAGCGCATCGCGCGCCTCGTGCAGGAGCACACGCGCGGTGAGCGCGCGCGCTCGGTCGAGGTGAGCGTGCCCGTGGGGACGCGCGTGATCGAGGGAAGGATATCCGGCATGGTAGCGTCGGGAATGGTCCTGTGGCGTGGGGGAAACGCGCGCCCCAGGGACAGGGTTGACACGTGGATCAAGCATTGCGTGATCTGCGCGTCCGTCCTGGAGGGCGAATCTTTGCAGAGCCGCCTCGTGTGCACGGACAAAGCCCTGGTGTTCCGTCATTTCAAGGACGCCGCCGGCTACCTGGGACTTCTGCTCGAAATTTACGACATGGGACACGACGAGCCCGTGCCATTCTTCCCCGCCACATCGCTCGCGTATTGCGATACCTTGAAGAAACAGCTATCCGCGTCGAACTCAGACGAGGCGAAGCTCGCGAGCGCGATTCGCACCGCCTGGGCGCCCGGCAGGCACAGTCCGGCGAAGGCGGACAGCGATGACCCGTACGTGTTTCGGTGCTTCGGTACGCAGCCGCCGGACGGGGACCGGTTCCGTGATCTCGCCACGAGGATCCTTTCTCCCATGATCGGCCACCAGTCTGACGGGGAGCGAGCCGGCGCATGAAGCGAAGGGAAGATATGGAACAGTTCAATATACTTGACTGCCCGCTCGAAGGCTCGGTCCTCATCGAGGCGAGCGCGGGCACCGGGAAGACGCACGCGATCACGGGTCTCTACCTGCGGCTCATCGTGGAGCGCTCCCTGCAGCCCGAACAGATCCTCGTGGTCACCTTCACCGAGGCGGCCACGGAGGAGCTCCGCGGCCGCATACGCGCGCGCCTCAGGGGATTGCTCGAAGCAGGCGGCGCGCACAATGCTGCCGTGCTCGGCGACCCCCTTCTTGATGCGCTCGCCGCGCGCTGCAGGGAGGACCGGGATGCCCGCATGCGGGTGCAGACCGCCCTTCGGGGCTTCGACGAGGCCGCCGTGTACACCATCCACGGGTTCTGCCACCGGATGCTCATGGATTACGCATTCGAGAGCGCCGCGCTCTTCGATACCGAGCTCGTGACCGGCGACGCCGAGCTGGTGCGCATCCTCGCGGTGGACTACCTCAGAAAGAACCTCTACAGGGAAGAAACTTCGCTCCTGGCGGAGTACGCCGCGTTTGAAAAATCATGGGCACGGGTGGCGACGTTTACCGGACTGTACAGATCATGCGTGCCCGGCGCGCGGGTCCACGTTGCCGAATCCGCGGAGGGTATTTCCGCCGGGGATGTTGAGCATGCCCTGGGCGCAGCACGCGCCGCATACGACTGCGCTGCGTCGATGTGGAAGACGTGCGGCGGCGAGGTGCGCGCGATCATCGCCGACGCGCTCGCGCGCAAGGATCTGAACGGGAACAGGTACAGGAACCACCCCGCGAAGCTCGATTTGCTTGAAGGATACCTGTCCGGCTCCCATCCACTGGAGGAATCGTCGGTCGTCGACCTCTTCGCGGCACAAATGCTCGCGGCGCACGTCAACAAGGGCGGGACGGCGCCCGAGCATGATTTTTTCAGGGCGCTGGACAGGCTCAGCGACGCGCGCTTGCGCGCGCGCGGCCTCCTTGACGCATACCTGCAGGTCATGAAGCGCGACTTCATCGCGTACGCGCAACGGGAGATCATGGCCCGGAAACGAGCCCAGAACACGAGGAGCTTTGACGACCTCCTGACCGGGATGCACGATGCTTTGAAAGGGAACGAGTCTTCCTTTCTCGCGCGCTCCGTGCGGTCGCGCTACGCGGCGGCGCTCATCGACGAGTTCCAGGACACGGACCCGGTGCAGTATTCCATTTTCACCACGCTGTTCAGCGCGCCGGAAAGCATCCTCTTCCTGATTGGCGATCCCAAGCAGGCCGTATACGCTTTTCGCGGCGCCGACATCTTCGCCTACATGGAGGCCTCACGCGGCGTCACACGCCGCTACACGCTGGGCGTCAACTGGCGCTCCAGCCCGGATTTCGTGAAGGCCTCGCACGCGTTGTTCGATTCCCATCCAAACCCGTTCGTATTTGGCGAGATCGCGCTTCCCGCGGTGAGTGCCGCGGATAGGGAGAAAAGCCCGGAGTTCAGCCTGCATGGGAAAGGGGCGGCACCCCTGGTCTTCTGGTGCATGGATGACGGCGGCGGGAAAGGGCTCACGGACGGCGAGGCGCTCGCCGTGGCGGCCGGCGCCACAGCGGAAGAGATTACGCGCCTGTTATCCCCCGGCTCCGGTGCGACGATCGACGGGCGTCCTGTGCAGC
>CALMJO010000405.1 GCA_937864375.1 uncultured Spirochaetota bacterium | reverse complement strand
CCAGGGACACGATCACCACGATCATCGCTGGCGGTATTGCGAACTCGTACTGCAGCCAGGAAAGCCCTCCACCCGCGCGTAGCGCTATGAATGCCGGTGCGCCGATGAGGCTGATGGCGCTTACCTGGTTTGCCATGAGCGAGGACCCGATGAGCCACCAGGGAACGCTGCGGCCACCCAGGTAGTAATCATCGCTGGTCTTCTGGCGCATCGCCACGATGATGCTCATCGCGATTACCGCGACGATGTATACGGCAACGATGATCCAATCGAGTACGGTCATGCGCTCTCTCCGCACGAAGTGTAACGCCGTCGACGCGGGAATGCAAGCGGAATCGTGCCGCGTTAGACAGGGGCACTTCCACGGAATGAAGACCTGCACATGATATACTGCTGACAATTCCCGGAGAAACGGAATACCCATGCTGCATTCGGCCCCCTGGGCCCTCCCAAATCATTCCATTGAATATTATTATTTACGCGCAAGCATGAGACCTGCTATGATGCCCGGACTTTTACTCGGCCACGGGAGGACAAATGGAAACGCTACCGGCCCTGCACGTATGGATAAGCCCGGTTTCCTGGGTATGCGGCGGAATCATCCTCGGCTACGTCTCCGAAAAGGTCGTGCTCAGGAGGCTCAAGGCGGTCGCACGGCGCACCAACTGGGGATGGGATTCGGTCATCATCTCCTCGCTCAGGCACATGACGGTGCTCTGGTTCACCCTAGCGGGGCTCTATGTCGCCGTGATGGACGTTTCCCCGGGAGAGCGAGTCACGCACGCGCTCACCAGCGCGATTCTCGTGACGACTATCTTCACCGTCACGCTCTGCGCCGCGCGCGTCGCCGTGGGATTCGTCGAGCTCTACTCGAAGAGTCGCACGGGGGCGCTCCCGCAGACGACCATCATCGCAAACGTCGTACGCGCGGTCGTCATCGCGCTGGGCCTGCTCATCATTCTTCAGAGCCTGGGCATCTCGATCGCGCCCATCCTCACCGCGTTGGGCGTCGGGGGGCTCGCCGTAGCTCTCGCGCTCCAGGACACGCTCTCCAACCTCTTCTCGGGCCTGCAGATCATCGTGTCCCGCCAGATCACGCAGGGCGATTTCGTCACGCTCGACAACGGCTCGAGCGGCCATGTCGCCGACATCACCTGGCGCAACACCAGCATACGCACCCTCGAAAACAGCATGGTGATCGTCCCCAACGCGAAGCTCGCGACCGCGATCATCACGAACTTCCACCTCCCTGAGAGCGAGGTCGAGTTCACGGTTCCCGCCGGCGTCGCCTACGGCAGCGATCTGGACAGGGTCGAGACCGTCGTGCTGGAAACGGCGCGCGAGGTACTGTCGTCGGTCGAGGGCGCGAAACCGGACTTCACGCCCTGCGTACGCTTTTCGGCATTCGGGAGCTCCAGCGTGGACTTCAGGGTGATCCTGTGCGCGCGCGAGTACTCCGCGCGCTACCTTATCACGCACGAGTTCATCAAGCGCCTCTACAGGCGGTTCGCGGCGGAGGGGATCGAGATTCCCTACCCGGTGAGAACGGTTCATTTGAAGCAGCCGGAGCGCGGCTGAGGGATCGTGGTTTGACCGATCCGCGGCGCTTTCACGGCCTAGATGATTTCATCGTCGCCGGCGCGTGATCCGTCGGCATGGACGACACTGCCAATCTGATGAATATATCTATTGAACAGGCCCCGCTGCTACTGTAAATTTTATTTAGACTATCTCCGGACGCGCTATACTTTATACAGCCGCCAATCCCGAACGCGGGGGCCTGTTGCCATGAAACACGTGCTCATGTATTCCGATGAGGTCTCGCGGGTAGAATACGATCCCAGCCACCCCTTCAAGCCGGGCCGCGGGAAATACCTCATGGACCTCCTCAACCGCTATACCCTACTGCACGAGGCAAACCAGTGCATCGCCACTCCGCGCCCCCTGGACGAGGAGCTCCTTTACCTTTTCCACACGCGCTATTACATTGACATGCTCAAGCGCGCGGACGAGGGGCGCTTTACCCTGGAGATGCTCGAGTCCGGGCTGGGCACGGGGGACAACCCTCTCTTCCCGGGCATGTACCGCTTCTCGCTCGTCACTGCCGGCGGAACCTATGATGCCGCCCTGAAGCTCCTGTCGGGTGAGGCCTCGTTCGCCTTCAATCCCATCGGCGGCTTCCATCACGGGGGAAAGGACCATGCGGGCGGGTTCTGCTACGTGAACGACATCGCCGTCGCGGCGCAGACGCTCATCCGGCACGGCAAGCGCGTCGCCTATGTGGACATCGACGTTCACCACGGGAACGGGGTCGAAAGCGCCTTCTATAAATCCAACAAGGTGCTCACCATCTCCCTGCATGAATCGGGAAAGACGCTTTACCCGTGGAGCGGGTTTGAAAACGAGACCGGAGAAGGGGAGGGCCTGGGCTTCAACGTGAATGTCCCCCTCCTCAAGGGCACCGACGACGAGGTTTACGTGTACGCCTTCGAGGAGGTCGTGCCCCCGCTCGTCGCAGCCTTCAAGCCGGATATCCTCATCGCGCAGGTGGGAGGCGACACGCACCGCGAGGACCCGCTCGCGCACTTCAACCTCACCTCGAACGGCTACCAGCGCGTGATCCGGGATATCAAGGCGCTCTGTCCCGCCATCCTCGCGGTGGGCGGCGGGGGCTACAATGCCTGGAAGACCTCGGCGCTGTGGACGCTCGCGTGGGCGGAATTCTGCGGGCTCACGCCGCACGACCATTACGCGGGAGTCGTGGGCGGGATGATGTACGGCCCGGAGGTGCACGCGGGGCGACTCTGCGACGAGCCCTTCGTCGTGGAGGGCCAGGAGAAGCAGGAGTGCATGGATCACGCGCGCGGAATCGTTTCCTGGATCAAGGGAAACGTGTTCCCCGTTCACGGTATCTGAGCCGGTCCCGGCAACGATTCATATAAGTTATATACGGACCGGGGAAAGGCGTTTCGAGGACCGATCAGCTAATCGGCCCCCTCCTGAACATTCCCGCAATGACACAGCCGGACAAACCGTCATATATAACCATTGCCCCATCCTCGTATGCGTTTACGCCAGTTCGCACTCAAGCCGTCGCGCCGCACGCCTGGAACGATGTATTGTTATGCCCTGATCCGCTCGAAGCTCCCTGAGAAGCCCGTCCACCGCTCGGCCCCCCTTGAACTGCTCCGCCCAGACAGTGCCAGATGCAATCCCAGATATAACTATATGCCCTTTTCACGACGCTTCCTACAGGCCCGTACACCCGCGTACGGCGCCTTGCCTATAAATGCACGCATAGTTATATCTCATTTCCCCCAGCGAGCGCTCCCCGGACCGACCATCCCATCGGCCACCCTCCTTCCCCCGCCCTGACAGGGCCATTCAGGAATATCAGTTGCAAATATTGGCCCGTTCCTGTATGCTCTCCACCTGTCATACACAACCACGGCACCGCGGCCGGGCGCGTACAGAAAGAGACCACAGGCGGTGCCCGGCATTACCGGGCGGGAGAATAAAGATGAGAAAGGGCATCAAGGTCGAGGAAAAGGGCAAGCTCTATTTTCAGAACATCGCGGACACCATCTCGACGGTGTTCCGGTCCCTCCTCACCACCGAGGCTCGCCCCAAGAAGGTGTTCGGCCGGCGGCTCTCCACCCTGCCCAACGACATCATCATCAAGATCGAGTACTCGGCGGACCTCAAGGGCTACTTCGCCTACTTCATCTCTCTCAAGACCGCGTTCGCCGTGTGCGCGAAGCTCGTTCCGGGAATAGCGCAGGACTACTTCGACAGCGACCACCTGGACATCCTGGGCGAGGTCGGGAACATGATCGCTGGAAACACCATCGGCAGGCTCCAGGACATCTCCGCGGACATTTCCCTTTCGCCGCCCGAGCTCGCCGGCTTCCACGAGATCCTCGCCTCCGAGCGCGACCACAGGTTCTACTCCTCCAACTTCGACCTGGAAGAGGGCACCATGGGCGTGCTCCTGGCCATCGCGAAGGAGTAATGACCCCTCCCGACAAGGCGCTCGCGCGGCGGATCCGCCGGCATGTAACGGGAAGGGAGCACGAGCTCTTCGCCGTCGTTCATCCCGGCTTCGAGGAAACCGCCGCGGGCGAGCTCCGCGAGCTGGGCATTTCGTCTACGCTCCATCTCACCGAGGGGGGCGTCGAGTTCTCCGGGAAGATCGACGACGTCTGCCGCGTCAATTACCTTGCCTTCACCATCACGCGCCTGCTCATGCGCCTCACCGCGTTCAGGGCCGAGCACTTTGCGCGCCTTCATGCGAAGCTCGCGGAATTCCCCTGGGAGCTCTACCTCGCCGGCGGCGCATCGCTTGAATGCTCCATCACCTGCCGTCATTCACGTCTCTTTCACACGGGGCGCATCGAACAGGAGCTGCGTTCCGCGATCGCGGAAAGAATTGCCCCGTACGGTTTACGCGTCGCGAAGAAGGAGGAGGGGGGGCCGACTGTCGCCTTCCAGGTGTTCGTGCGCTTCCATGACGACGTGTGCGCCGTGAGCCTGGACTCAAGCGGCGAGCCGCTGTACCGGCGCGGCTACAAGACGCACGTCGTGGACGCGCCGCTGCGAGAGACGCTCGCCGCCTGCATCCTTCGCGCTGCGCGCATCGATTCGTGCGACACCCTCATCGACCCCATGTGCGGCTCCGGCAGCTTCTCGCTCGAGGCCGCGCTCATGCGCGCGGGACGCCCGGCGGGAGAGGCCAGAGCGTTCTCGTTCCAGGCCTGGCCCTCGTTCAGGCCGGCGGCGTTCAATTACATGAGAAAGCACGCCGCATCGGCGGGCGCCTTTGATAAGCCCCTGAGCATCGTGTGCGGCGACATCGACGAGCGCGCGGTTTCGGCCGCGTCGGAGAACGCCGGGCATGCGGGACTGATGGGAATCGTCGCGCCGTCGCGCATGGATTTTTTCGCGTACGTTCCCGACGCGCCGCCATCCGCGGACACGCTCCTCGTCCTCAACCCGCCCTACGGCGGACGCATGGGGAAACGCGCGGATTCAGTTCCATTCTACCGCGAGATAGGCGACAAGGTGCGGCGGGACTACGCGGGCGCACGCTTCGCGATC
>CALMJO010000404.1 GCA_937864375.1 uncultured Spirochaetota bacterium | reverse complement strand
GGTCAAACCTCTGGGAGTCACTCCGGCAAAGCCGGAGGTTTACCAATTTAAATTACTATGCGCTCCCCCATCGCGTCCCGGGGCGAACAGCAGGCGGCACAGCAGCACAATGAAGCCCGCCGTGGCAATCACCGCGCACACGGGACTTTCGCGCCCGCATGGCGCGAGCACGAGGACGATCATCCAGTGAAGGGCGAGCGCGGGCCGAATGCCCGCCGCGAGCGGAAACTCCTTTTCACGAATGACCACCAGGAGACCCGAAAGGTTCCACCCGTAAAGCGAGATGAACGAGTGGAGCGAGAGAAGCGCCTTTCCCGTCGCGGGATACTCGTCCAAAAAGTATATTTTGAACAGCACGTATGCTACTCCGGTCACCCCCGTGAGCACGATGAATCCCGCCCCGGAGGCGAGAAGCATGCGCTGCTGGCCGTCACGCGTCCCCCTGAGAAAAACTATCAGCATCGCCGCCACCGACGCGCAGAGCATGATCGAGATGAAGAGCTGCGCATACACCGCTTCCACCAGAATGAACGCGAAGAAGACGATGACCCCCGCGGTCACCGACCAGAAGATCAGCCCGGTGTGCACGCGGTACCGGGACGCGGCGGCCGGGGCGAGGAGCGAGAATATGAGCCCCATGGTCATGAGCGAGACAGGAAAGGAGAATCCCAGGAAAAAGACGTCCAGCCTGAGCTTTGGATATGCGACGAGCCGCACGAATTCACTGTTGAATATGACCAGCGCGGAGGCGATGAGCGCGATCGAAAGGCAGAGGAGCGCCGCGTGGTGGAACTTCTCCCGGGCCGGGGCGCGCGCGGAGAAAAATTCGGCGGGAAAGAACGAAAACCGCGCGGCGCGCACGTATTCGACCACGCCCGCCAGCGCGAAGGCGAGCGCCATCGCCGCGACGTAGAAGCCCAGGAAGGCGCAGAGCGCATACGCGAGGGCGCCCGCGAAGAAGAGCGCCGGCGCGGCGGTGATCCGTCTCCTTCCACCGCTATGGTACAGGAGCACGCTTCCTCCGGTGCACAGGTTAAAGAGGAACACGTGCAGCCGTTCGAAGTTCCAGCCCGCCGCCCCGGGAACCAGGTGGAGGAAACCCGTCGTCATGGCAACGGACATGGTAACCGCCAGGATGATTTTTCCGCTCTTCTCCATCCGGACCTCTCGACAAACGTCTTCGCGACTCTGCCCGGATGCCGTAAAAAATCAAGCAGATAACGCACGCCGTTCCGGGTAAACGCTTCACATTAAATCGACCGGGTTTCCGGGCATGCGCAGCCGCTGCGATTCGCGTCAATCCGTTGAAAAGGAACGGCGTGCAGGAATGGTGGATGTAGAGATAACGCACAATTTGGATAGAGGCCAAAAAAACCCCATGCCGTTATCTCTTCAATCCACCATCATCCCCCGATCTCCCTTTCCTTGAAGCACTGCTCAAAAAAATCCATCACTCTTTCTGGAACATCTTTAAAAACGGGCTATTTTTCAGCCAGGAAACGTGCCATGTTCCATGCACCAGCAAATCCCGGTCAGTCCGGCATTGCCATCCCGCCCATAGACACGGCGGCGCCGGAGCGCCTTGAGTACGCCCGCTTCGCGATGGGTTGATTCTGGGGTCCCGATGCCCGGTTCGGGCTCCTGGACGGAGTGATTCGCACGCGGGTGGGTTACGCCGGCGGCACGACCGCCTCCCCCGCCTACCGTGACCTGGGCGACCACGCCGAGTCGATTGAGATAGGCTTTGACCCCGCGCGCATCTCCTACGAGGACCTGCTCGCCGTGTTCTGGGAGAGCCACACGCCCGAGGTGAAACCATGGAAGCGCCAGTACATGTCGGCCGTGTTCTGCTTCGACGATTCCCAGTGCCTCACGGCGCGCGAGACCCTGCAGCGCAGGGTGTCGCTCACCGGGATCAGGGTGCATACGCAGATACTCACCACCGGCGGCTTTCACCAGGCCGAGGACTACCACCAGAAGTACTACCTCCGCCGCCACGGTCTCCTCATGCGCGAGCTCGCGCGCATATATCCCGACCGGGACAGGCTCCTGGGCTCGACGGCGGCGGCGCGGCTGAACGGCTACACGAGCGGCCTGGGCTCCCTGGAGATGCTCGAGCGCGAGATCCACATGCTGGGGCTTTCCCCCGCGGGGCGGGAGGAGCTCCTGGGCGTCATTGAGTCCCACGCCATGTACGAGCTCATGCGGTAAGACGGGATCATCGACCGGCGTCGCGCGCCTGTCACGAATGAATTGTAATTGAAATCCTTACCCGCTCCTTCCATTCTGGACGGGAATCGTATTCTCACGCACAAGGCGCTCCTATCCGCATGGCCGGGGAGAATTCCGTTCGCACTGCACCCGTGCGTGCGAGCCCGTATTCGACGCGGCAATGCTGATAATGGCGGCACACGATCTCGGGTAACGGTGAACAGCATGGACGACAGGGATTCAATACGCGCACTGCAACGGCTGGCGCTCGCCTTCCGCGATGCGCGCGACTGGCGGCGCTTCCACACGCCCCGCAACCTCGCCATGGGCCTCTCAATCGAGGCCGCCGAGCTCCAGGAGCTCTTCCTCTGGAAGTCCGAGGACGAGGCGCGGGCCTTCCTCGCGTCGCCGGAGGGAAAGGCGCGCGCGTCCGAGGAGATCGCCGACGTATGCGTATTCCTCCTGTACCTCGCCCAGGAGTGCGGGATCGACCTGGGGGACGCGGTGCGCGCGAAGATCGAGCTCAACGGGAAGAAGTACCCCGTGGAAAAGAGCTACGGCAAGGCCGCCAAATACACCGATCTCGAGTGAGAACGGGCCGCCTTCTGCTTGACCGGGCGACCGCCCCTCGCACAATGCAATCCATGGACGTGTCCGTCACCCAGCTCCCCGTGTATCCCCACCTTGACGCGATCGCGGAGGAATTCGCGTGCTCCCGTCTCCTCCTGCTTGCCGCCGAGCCTGGCGCGGGGAAGACCACGCTCGTTCCGCTGCGGCTCATGGACCATCCCGCGCTCGCGCATGGAAAAATACTGCTCCTGGAGCCGCGCCGCATCGCGGCGCGCGCCGCCGCCGACCGCATCGCCTCGCTCAGGGGAGAGCCGGTGGGTCGGAGTGTAGGGCTGCGTACAAGGCACGAAACGGTCACCGGCCACTCCGTCCGCCTGGAGGTGGTCACCGAGGGCGTGCTCCTGCGCATGATCCAGAGCGACCAGTCCATGGAGGGGTGCGCGGCGATCATATTCGACGAGTTCCATGAGCGCAACCTCCCGGCGGAGACGGGGCTCGCGCTCGCCTGGGATTGCCGCGCCGCGCTGCGCGAAGACCTCGCGCTCCTGGTGATGTCGGCGACGCTTCATGAGAAGG
>CALMJO010000403.1 GCA_937864375.1 uncultured Spirochaetota bacterium | reverse complement strand
CAGTGCCGCCAGAAACGAATCCCTCCTCCAATCTGACAGTCCCAGCAGCGCCCCCACGCCCACGGTGCGCATGCGGGCCTCGCACGCGCGCTCAGGGGCCTCCAGCCTGTTGAGGTAGTTTCGCTTGGGACCGCGGTGAATAGAGTCGTACAGGGCCTCGTCGTAGGTCTCCTGGTAGAGCGTGAGTCCGTCGGCGCCGGCCTCCACGAGCGCGCGGTATTCCTCCAATTCGAGGGGATACACCTCGATCGAGATGGAGGAAAAGTGTTTCTCAAGAATGTTCACGGCATCCCGGATGTAGGAAACGGGTGAATCCCTGCGGGACTCGCCGGTAAGGACCAGGATGTGCCTGATCCCGGTGGCGGCGATGGCCCGCGCCTCCACCTCGATCTCCTCCATCGTGAGCTTCATGCGCGGGATGCCTGTGCTGTGCCTGAATCCGCAGTAGGCGCACTCGTTCACGCAGAAATTGCTAATGTACAGCGGCGCATACAGGTGGATGACGCGGCCAAAATGCATGAGCGTGGTCTCGCTCGAGCGGACGGCCATCTGTTCCAGGAAGGGCGCGGCCGCGGGCGACAGGAGCGCGAGGAGGTCCTCCTCGTCGAGATGCCGTTTCGCGAGGGCGCGCTCGACGTCGCGCGCGGACGCCCGCTCCGCGGCGCGGACGAAATCGAACTCCCGGTAGCGTGCTATTGTCTCGTTGAATGACATGGATGCCCGTTATGCGATATTTTACCTGAGAAAGCCGGTGAGCGGCGAGGACGCCTGGGCGTGCTTCTTGACCGAGCCCGGTCCCGCGAGGAAGGCGTCGCGCCCCGCCCGGATCGCCATGGCGAAGGCCCGCGCTATGCGCGCGGGGTCCTGCGCGGTCGCGACCGCCGTGTTCACCAGCACCGCGCTGGCCCCCATCTCCATCGATTCAGCGGCCTGCGAGGGGAGCCCTATCCCGGCGTCCACGACCACCGGCAGGTCCATTTCTTCTATTAAGATACCGATCATCTCCTTCATGCGCAGTCCCCTGTTGGTCCCTATGGGCGCCCCCAGAGGCATGACCGAGGCGGCCCCCGCGTCACGGAGCCTCCTGGCGTCCATAAGGTCGGGATTCATATAGGGCATCACGACGAAGCCCTCCTTCGCGAGGACGTCGGTCGCGCGAATGGTTTCGGCGTTGTCGGGCAGGAGGTAGCGGTTGTCCGATATCACCTCGATCTTGATCCAGTCGCCGCACCCCATGGCGCGCGCGAGCCGGGCGATGCGCACGGCCTCGTCGGCGTTCCTGGCGCCCGAGGTGTTGGGCATGAGGATGCAGTCCGCGGGGACGTACTCGAGGATGTTGGCGCTCCCCGCGTCGGGGTCAACGCGCCTCACGGCGACGGTTACGATGTGCGACCCGGAGGCGACGATGGTATCGCGCATGACCTGGTTCGAGGCGAATTTCCCGGTCCCCAGCAGGAAGCGGCTCCGGATATCCCTCCCCGCGATTTTCAGCATATCGTCCATCAGCCCCCTCCCACGAGCGAAAGCACCTCGACGGTGTCCCCCTCCGCAATCATCACCATGTCCCATTCCTCCCTGTTCACGATCGCACGGTTTCTCTCCACCACGACCGACGGGTTCGTGATCCCCCTGAGCGCGACGAGTCCCCGCACCGACACGGGTCGCTCGAGGATGAACTCCTTTCCATTCAGGATTATCTTCATTAATGGTCCTTTCGTTATTTCAGGGCGCACTGTTTCACAAATTACAAATCTGTCAAGGGTTTACATGAATACCCTTCATTTTATGACCCCGCCGCAATGCTGATCGGCCCCCCGCTTTTCAATTAACAGGCTTTTCCCGCTGCCGGCAATTTTTCCATGCCTCCGGCATCATGCGCGACGGTGGAACCTGCCGAGCGCTCACCGGGCGCATCCGCCGTCCCCGCACGAGACCTCCAGCGCCTGGTCAATATCGGCCAGTATGTCGTCGATGTGCTCGATTCCCACCGAGATCCGGATGAAGTCGGGCGTCACGCCCGTGGCACGCTGCTCCTCGGGGGTGAGCTGCTGGTGAGTGGTGCTCGCGGGATGGATCGCTAGCGTCTTCGCGTCCCCTATGTTCGCCAGGTGTGAAATGAGCCTGAGCGAGTCTATGAATTTCTTCCCGTCCTCGTACCCGCCCTTGATCCGGAGCCCCACGATCGCTCCGGCCCCGCGCGGCAGGTACCTGTCCGCACGCGCTTTTTCGGGGCTCGACGGCAGTCCGGGGTACAGCACCGCTGCCACCTTGGAGTGCGTCTCCAGCATGCGCGCCACCTGCAGGGCGTTTTCCGCGTGACGCGGCATGCGCAGGTGCAGGGTTTCGAGTCCCTGGAGGAACAGGAACGAGTTGAACGGCGAAAGCGCCGGGCCCATGTCGCGAAGCAGCGTGACCCGCGCCTTCATTATATAGGCGATGTTCCCGGCCCCCTTGAGCGCCTCGACGAAATCTATGTTGTGATAGCTGGGATCCGGTCCGGATATGAGCGGGAACCTCCCGCCTGTCCAGTCGAACCTTCCGGAATCGACGATCACCCCGCCTATGGACGTCCCGTGGCCCCCTATGAACTTCGTCGCCGAGTACACGACGATGTCGGCGCCGTGGTCAATGGGGCGCAAAAGGTAGGGAGAAACGGTATTGTCTATCACGAAGGGCACGCCGTTCCTGTGGGCCAGATCGCTGATCCCCCGCACGTCGGCGACGTCCAGCTTGGGATTACCGATGGACTCCGCGTACACCGCCTTCGTCCGCGGGGTGATCGCCTTCTGCAGCGCATCCAGGTCGTTCGACCTGACGAACTTCACGGTGATGCCCATGCGGGCAAAGGTGTAATGGAACAGGTTGTAGGTTCCGCCGTACAGGTTGTCCATGGACACGATCTCGTCGCCGGACTGAGCGATGTTCAGGAGCGCCAGCAGGGTTGCCGACTGCCCGCTCGCGACCGCGAGCGCCCCCACCCCGCCGTCCAGCAGCGCCATCCGTTTTTCGAACACGTCGGTCGTGGGATTCATGATGCGCGTGTAGATGTTTCCGGACTCCCTGAGCGCGAAAAGCGCCGCTGCGTGGTCGCTGTCGCGGAACTGGTAAGACGTGGTCTGGTAGATGGGAACGGCGCGCGCCCCGGTGACGGGATCGGGCTCCTGTCCGCCGTGCAGCATCAGTGACTCGATCTTAAGCGTGCTGTCGATTCTACTCATGGTGTTCCTCCGTTTTCGTTTCCCGCTCCGGAGTCAAATGACGTAGTGAGCATCCTGCGCGGGTTCTTTCCTGATGCTTTTGAGCCTGGTTACGAGGTCCTGCAGCGTCTGGGAATCCAGGTATAACCTCATCGCGCGTCCCAGTCCTTCCCAGAAATCCCGGGAGACCAGTTCGCCGGGGCCTTCCGCAACCGCCTGTTCCCCCGTGGCATCCTGAAGCCCAAGGTCGCCCTCGAGCGCGTCCACGATCTCCCCGATCCGGATTTCCGCCGAGGGTCGTCCCAGGACGTATCCCCCGCGGGAGCCCCTTCGCGTGGCGACAAGCCCGTGAGATTTGAGCGGGATGATGATCTGCCCCAGGTACTTCTCCGAAATCCGCTCTTCGCGCGCGATGTCTTTCAGCAGCACCGGCCTCTTTCCCTCGTGGAGCCCAAGATCCATCATCAGCCTTAAACCGTAACGCGCTCTCGTGGACAACCTCATCTGCTGCCGCCGTTATTATTAATACTAGTATAATAGTAGTATTTAAAAATCGGCCCAGAGTCAATGGTAATTCGCATAAAAGATAAGGGCGACCACAAAAACCGTCTTTTTCATTTTCAAACTAACGGAAATAGACGTTTTTTACAATACCTGCCTGCCAGGGCAGGCATTAAAACGCCGGTTTTTTGCCTGCCATATGGATATCAATAATTCCCGGGAAGCGCGTTTCGTGTATTGACATTCTGTGAGAATGTATACTAGTATGGCGCGAAGAGTACACGCATGCGTAATAGGCCTATCGACAGGATACTCAGGATAATCGTCAACCCGGCCGCGGGCAAGGGCCGCGGCGCTCACGTCGCCCCGCAAATCGAACACTACCTGGAAGACCTGGGCCTCGAACACGAAATCGTCTTCACCGAACGCCGCATGCATGCGGCGGAGCTGGCGCGCGAGGCTGCCATGAAGGGTTATCGCGGCGTCGTTTCCGTGGGGGGCGACGGCACGAGCAACGAGGTCGTCAACGGGCTCATGGCAGCGCGCGCGCGAAGGCGCCGCTCCTGCATCATGGGCGTGCTCCGCGTGGGAACCGGGAACGACTTCGCCCACGGCGCGGGAGTTCCCGCGGGCATAAGGGCCGAATGCGCGGTGCTGGCCTCCGGGCATACCAGGAAGATCGACCTTGCCAAGGTCACCGGCGGCGACTACCCCGAGGGACGCTATTTCTGCAACGGCATCGGTATAGGATTCGATGCGCGCGTGGGATTCAGGGCGCAGCAGCTCACCTGGGGCGCAGGCGCCGTCCCTTATGTCATGGGCGCGCTCTCAGTGCTCGCGCACTACCCGGAACCGTCGCTGCTCCGCCTGGAATACGACGGCACCGTCATTGAAGAGCGGCTCCCCCAGGTGTCGGTGATGAACGGGACCAGGCTTGGCGGCGCATTCAAGATGGCGCCGCGTGCGCTCATGGACGACGGGCTGCTCGATCTCTGCATAGTCCGGGACATGGGACGTCTGCGCATTCTCTACCTCATCGGTCACTATATTTTTGGCACGCAGCACGGCCGGTCAAAAGTGATCGGCGGCAGGACGCACTCCATCGATGTCACCGCCCTCGACGGCACCCTCGCCATCCATGCCGACGGCGAAACGATCTGCACCGCCGGCAAAAAGGTCCGCATCGAGGTCGTCGAAAAAGCGCTTGAAATCCTGTGCCCTCCGGCACCATAGGGTTCTATCCGATCGCCCGTGACGGAGGAGGACCATGCCCGGGACCCACAGCGTAATACTCTTCAAATCCGTGAGCCACACAATGCATGCCGAAAAGCTCCTCAAGACCGCGGGCGTCGCCATCAAGCTCATCCCCATCCCGAGGCACCTTAGCTCCGACTGCGGCGTGTGCCTGCGCTTCGATACCGGCGCGCGCCCCGCCGTGGAACAGGCCCTTTCCAACAGGGTCGACTTCGACCGCATCGTTGATATCTGATTTCATAGAAGATTCTTGACGCGGGGTTTGACGGCGTGTATCCCGGCATTATAGACGCCTTCGAATACTACGAGGAGACGTGAAGCCTGCATGACTCTGCCGCCGCGCGTGCGCCGTGATTTCCTGCTCTTCCTCGCCGCGGTCTCGATCGCCGGCTTCTCCCAGAGCGTGGTCGATTCGGTCTTCAACAACTTCCTGGCCGAAAGCTTCTCGATCACCGACCTTCAGCGCGGCGTACTCGAGTTCCCGCGCGAGCTTCCCGGCTTCCTGGTCGTGTTCGTGTCGGCCCTCTTCGCCTTCCTGTCCCTGCGGCGCATGGCCTCGCTTGCCAACCTGCTCGCGGCCGCGGGAATCCTCGCCGTGGGATTTCTCTCGATCGATTTTCCGTTCATGCTCCTGTGGCTTTTTCTTTTCAGCACCGGCCAGCACCTGTTCATGCCGCTGGCCTCGAGCATAGGGATGGAATTCGCCGGCGAAGACGACGCCGGAAGCCGCCTGGGCCAGTTCAACGGCGCCATGAATTTCGCGGCTATTCTGGGAAGCTTTCTCGTGTTCATGGGCTTCAGGTATTTTGACTTTTCCTTCACGAACGCGTTCACCGTCGCCGCTGCGGGCTATCTCGCGGTTTCCGCGATCCTCTTTTTCATGAGGCCCGACGAGCCGCTCCCGGCGCGGACCAGGTTCAGGCTCAGGAAGGAATACCGCCTGTTCTACTGGCTCAACATACTGTTCGGCACGCGAAAGCAGATCTTTCTCACCTTCGCGCCGTGGGTACTGGTAAAGGTATTCAACCAGCGCACCGAGGTAGTCGCGACCCTCCTCACCGCGGGGGGCGTCATAGGCATATTCTTCAAGCCGCTCCTGGGGCGCGCCATCGACCGCCATGGGGAACGCTCCATCCTCATGGCCGAGGCCGCGCTCCTCGTGTTCGTATGCGCGGGCTACGGATTCTCCCTCACCCTGTTTGACGAGACGGTCGCCCTGTACGTGGCCTTCTCGTGCTACGTGATCGACCAGCTCCTCATGTCCGTGAGCATGGCGCGCGCCACCTACATGCGCAAGATCGCCCTCACGCCCGCCGACATCTCGCAGGCGCTCACCATGGGCGTTTCGATCGACCATGTCTTTTCCATAGGCATCGCGCTGGTTAGCGGCGCCATCTGGATCACGCTTGGATACCAGTACGTGTTCCTCCTCGCGGCGGGCATCGCACTGGCGAATCTATATTCGGCGTCTCGGATAAGGATTCCCGCGAATAGTCGATAAGCAGTTGATTCGCGCCTTTGTGCTTCCCTGTACTGCAGCGTCGCCCTCGCGACGCGGACCGGCACCGATGGCGGGCCTGTCAGCGAAACCTGGAAGCTACATAGAGGATGAGACTTATTATACCGCTCACCAGCAGGATTTTTCCGGGAGAATTCATGTCTGCCATTCTCCATGAAAAGGCGTCCAATCGGACGGAATTTCAAGAAAAATATTTGTTGACTACCGGCTGGAAACCTATAGTCAGAATGAAAATCGGTCAATAATCAAGCATGCGGCGATCGCGTTTTCCGCCGTAGCCCGGGGAAAAATGAAAATGAAAATATTCACCCTCATGGCCGCTGCAACCCTGCTCGCGCTTGGAAGCGGCTTCGTGCACGCGGAGCTCAAGCAGGGGGACGCCGCCCCGTCGTTCACCCTCAGGGACACGGGCAACAGGCTGGTTCTCAGCAAATCGGTCATCCAGGGGAAGCCGCTCCTGGTGAGCTTTTATTTCGCGGGATGCGAGCCTTGCAAAAAGGAGCTCCCGGAGCTGCAGAAGCTCTTCGACAAACACGGGAGCGCCGTCGCGTTTTACCTGGTGTCAACCGACAAGGAAGGTGCGGACGTCGCCCTGCCCTTCGTGAAGAACCTTGGGGTGAAGATCCCGGTGCTGTGCGACAAGTACTCGGACGCGGCCAAGGCGTTCGGGGTGAACAAGTACCCGTCCATTTTCATTATAGGCACGAACGGCGCCCTGCTCTTTTCCGCGAACGGCTACCACGAGGAAACCATAGCCCAGATCGACCAGGTGCTCGGCACGCTGCATTGATAAAACAATACCATGAGGATTTGCCCATGAAAACAAGATTCATTCTCGCGTGCGCATGCGTATGCGCGGTACTTGTTTCCGCGCAGGCGTTGTCCGCCGCGCCCAAAACAATTTACATCAAGCCTTTTTCCCTCGTGAAGGGTCTGCCCGCCACCGACCCCGCCGGAAACCTCGTAAAGGATTACGTTTCCGAGGCGATCATCGAAATGGGCGGCTTCGCGATCATCTCGGACGACGAGGTGAAGCAGACGCTTCAGCAGGAAGAGCTCCGCATGAGCATGGACATCTGCTACGACGACGCCTGCATGAAGCAGCTCATGCAGAGCATCCAGACCGACTACATCATCTACGGCACCATCGCACTCGATGAAGGGCGCTACACCATCACCGCCAAGATGCTCGACCGCTCGGGCGGAACGGTGCAGCTTGCGCGGGTGAAGACGCTCGAGTTCAAGGGGAAAAAGCGTATAAAGGTGGCGTCGCACGATCTGGCGGCGTACATGGTCAAGGAAAAAAGTATCCGGATGGAACGGTATGCCGGTGAAGAGAGTGAAGGCGACGACGAGTACCAGGTCGTGGTCCTGAAAACCTCTTCGGCAGTATCGCTTTCCTATAATTACTTCATGCCGTTCGCGACGCCCTTCAAGGATTACTATGACGGGCTCAACGGGATTTCGACCGCGTATTATCGGGTGATTGGGGTATATACCTCCCTTGTAGCCGGCGCGAATTTCCTCACCGCAAGTGACAACAAGACCGGGAACGCCTCAGTATCGCTCACCTCCGGGTTCGCGGGCATACGCCTGGGTATGCCGGTGCTGGGCATACTCTATCCCTATGCCGGCATTCTCGCCAAGGGAACATGGTTCCGCGAAAAGGGACAGGCAGAGACCGCGAACCTGCTGGCGTATGGCGTGGACGGGTTCGCCGGCGTCGCGGTCAACGTGTGGGAAAACATAAGCGTATTCGCCGACTTCCGCGCGGGGTGGGCGCAGGCGAAGGACAAGGCGGGCACCAGCCTCAACGGCGGGACTATAAACATTGGAACGATGTACGGATTCTAGGGATGCAGGGAGAACTCATTATGAAAAATAAACTTCTGACCGCACTTTGCTGTTTTATGCTGGCCGCCATGATCGCGTGCTTTGACGGGAACGCGTTCGATATAACGATAGCGGAAAATACCGATGATGTGTATGTGGCTGGGTCATATTATGGGAACGACGAAAATAATGCATGTTATTGGAAGAATGGTAAGCTTACCGTTTTAGAACCCAGCGATAGCGTCGCTTCCGAAGGCTTTTCAATTGCTGTTGATGGGCAGGACGTCTATATTGCTGGAAGCTATAATAACAATTTTCATGCTTGTTACTGGAAAAATGGCACGCGAAATTCCCTTGATACAGAGGCTCAATCTATAGCATATTCAATTTTTACCTCAAATGGTGACATTTATGTTGCCGGTGCTTATAACAACGGTAACAAGGCATGCTATTGGTTGAATGGAACGGTACACGTTCTTTCAGACTTTGGAGGCACCAGGGAAGCAAAGCATATCTTCGTTGACGGTAAGTAAGCCTTTAGGCTGCTAAGTCAGCCTTCTTCATTTTCTTATCCATAATTGCT
>CALMJO010000402.1 GCA_937864375.1 uncultured Spirochaetota bacterium | reverse complement strand
ACATCACCGCATGCCGGACGCCGGTCGCGGTCATGAAGGGAGGGCGCATCGTGCACTGCGAGAAATCGTTCCCGGTGTGCGCGACGAACGCTTCGTGAAAGAAAGCTTATAGCGAAGACGCCTTTCAAGGGAGATGATGAGATAAAAGAGTAACGGCGATTAAAGAGATAAAGGCACGGATTGGTTTTGCCGGCAGGCTAAAACGCTTGCCAGTTTTCAACAAGCTCAACCCAATTTTGCCGTTATCCCCCTCATCACCTCAATCCCCCCATCTCCCATTCTTACACACGCCCCTCATATTTGGGTTTACAGGAAAGCTTACGCATTGTATACACGACCTGTCCCGCATATATATAGTCGTAAAGGTGAGTACCATGACAAAAACCGCGCGCGCTCCGGAAGAGGTCGCACGGGTACGTGACGGCATACTCGTCCAGGCGCTTCACATCATCGTGAGCGAGGGCTTTCCCGCGCTCACGATGCGCCGCCTTGCCGTGGCGACGGAGATGACCGCGACCAACCTCTACAATTATTTCTCCAACAAGGACGAGATCTACCTGCACCTCGTGATCATGGGGTTCGAAAAGCTTCATTCCCAGCTCCTGGACGCCTACCGGAGCAGCGACGATCCCGTTGCGCACGGGCGCGCCATGATCGACGCCTATTTCCGGTTCGGGCTGGAGAACCCGCAGTACTACGACATCATGTTCACCTTCCCCACGCCCAAGTTCGACGACTACAAGGGCACGCCGCTCGAGCACACCGCCGCCCTGGAGATGGAAGCGGCGGTGAAGGTCGTGGAGCTCGTCATGCAGGCGCTGCGCGAGGGGATTCCCAGCGCGGCGAAGTCGCGCAGGGCGCTCCAGAACAGGCTCATTGAGCTCTGGAGCCTGCTCCACGGAATGATCACGCTCAGGCGCAGCCGCATCCTCGAGTACGTTGACCCGGACCTTGACAAGCGGTACCGCTCCGTCGTTGACGAGCTATTGGCGCGCGTGCTGGGGACGGCGTAATCCACAATAATGCTTTATTATCGAGGCGCCTTTCAAGGGGGATGATGAGATAAAGGATTAACGGCGATAGAAGAGATAAAGGCACGGATTGGTTTTGTTCACGGGCCGATACGCTCACCTGTTTTCAAAAAGCTCCGCCCGATCTTTTGCCGTTATCTCCCTGATCTCTTCAATCCCCCTGTCCCCCATTCTTACACATGCGCCCGCACCCTCTGTGCCCGCTGAGAGCAATGTTCCCTGGCGCACCCTGAACTCGTCGATGAAGAAGATGAACCCGATGGGCTTCTTCTTCAAGGCCTACCAGGCGGGAGTGCACGTATTCCCCGGCGGTCCCGATACCGTGAGAGCCATGGCGAGCCTGGAGGCAAACCGCGAGGATGTCCTCGGGGCGGTGGAGGTGCTCAGGGAAGTGATGGCGGTGTAGCACATCCCCGGAAGACAATCGCTTACTCCTGCAGGCCGTTCATCTGCGTTCAACCAGGACCCGACATCGATTTTTCATAAAATTTTGGTTGACATATTGTTAAGCATATTTACAATAGTTTTCGGGTGCAGGATGAATAGAAACCAGAAGATGATGCTTAAGTTCGGCCGGGTGATCAACAAGTTCACCATGATCGAGAAAAGCCCACGGGACTTCGGTACGGGCGATTTGCTTTACTCGTCCGAAATCCACACAATAGAGGCGATCGGGTTGAACCCGGGAGCCAACGTGACCGACCTCGCGGCAGCTCTGGGCATTTCAAAGGCCGCCGTGTCGCAGATCGTGAAGAAGCTGGAGCGAAAAAACCTGGTCCGGCGGTACAAGGCGAAGGGAAACGAAAAGGATGTGCTGGCTGACCTCTCCCCAAAGGGGCGGGCTGCCTTCCGGGGGCATTCGGATTTCCATGCGCGCATGGACAAGGGCCTCATTTCGAGGATAAAAAGGATGAGCTCCAGCGAATACGATTTCCTGTACAGCCTGTTGGGCGACATCGAAGGCTATACCGACGAAATCCTAGAGGAACGCCGGTAGATCCGGGGCGGGGCGGTTACAAGTTGACGGTAATTGCAGGGCTTATGGTTAAGCTACTTAACAATATGACATCCCGGGGCATCAGCATATCTCCGCCCCGGGGGAACCAGGAGGAACGACAT
>CALMJO010000401.1 GCA_937864375.1 uncultured Spirochaetota bacterium | reverse complement strand
TCCTTGAGGAACTGGAGAATCTTCTCCTTTTCCGCCTGCCCTTTTTCTATGCCGGGACGAAGCACGATCGCGCATCCCACGCGCTCGGAACCGGGACGCTCGGGATCGGGAAGGCCAATGGACGCACCCAGCTCCACGTCGGGATGCTTGGACAGCACGTCGTCAAGCTCCTTGGTAAATACCTTGAAACCGGACACGATCACCATGTCCTTCACCCGGTCCATAATGTAGAAGTACCCGTCCTCGTCCATCTTCGCCACGTCCCCGGTGTACATCCACCCGTCGCGGACCGCGTTCGTCGTTTCCTCGGGCTTTTCGAAATACCCGTCCATGAGCTGCGGTCCCCGTATGACGATCTCACCCGACTCGCCCAGCTTCGCGGGCTGTCCGGTCTCGGGGTCGATCAGCTTCACGTCGGTATCCGAAATCGGCAGGCCGATCGACCCGGCTTTTTTCTTCCCATAGCGCGGGTTGGTGATCATCACGGGGCTCATCTCGGTCATGCCGTAGAGCTCTATGAAATTCCCCTCCCCTATGATCGACTCGAGGTCCTTGATGTTCTCCGCCGGGAACGGCGCCGCGGCCGAAAGGCACCAGTTGAGATGATCCTTGAGCTGGAGGCTGCGGAAGTCGGGCCTTTTTAAAAGCTCAAAGTAGACCGTGGGCACGTTCACCATGAGCGTAGGCCTGTATGTCTTGAGCGCGTTGATGAGAAAATGGGAATCGCGCGGGTTGGGCACGCAGATGAGCGTGGTCCCCTTTGTAATAGTGAAGCCGCCCAGGGCGAGCCCCGCGATGTGGAAGAGCGGGAAAGCGGACAGCGCGATGTCCTCGGCCTTGATATCAAGCCAGGTGAGCACCTGCTGGCGGTTGCTCATGTAGCTCTTCTGGGTGAGCACGGCGCCCTTGGCCGGTCCCGTGGTGCCGCCCGTGTACATCATGAACATCATGTCGTTCCAGCCGCGCTTCACCATTACCGGGGCGGACGGCATTCCCTTCACCGCGTCCATGAAGCGGACCACGGTCTTCCCCTGGAGCGGCGTCACCGGGGCGGTGGGAATCTTTTTTAGAAGCGTCCCGAGTACCCGTTTCACGCCTGGCAGGAAATCCGCGATTCCCGACACCACCACCGTGGAGAACTTCGCCTTCGCGGCGACCTCCGCGACCTTCGAATAGAGTACGTCGACGGTAAACACGAATTTGGTACCGGAATCGTTCAGCTGGTGCTCCATCTCGTGCGCGGAGAGCAGGGGCGAAAGACCGGTTGATACGCACCCCGCCTTCTGTACCGCGATGACGGCGAGGTAATGGGCCGGGATGTTGGGCAGGTGCAGTCCCACTACGTCGTTGGGCTTGAGGCCGCTCTTGATGAGGAAGGCGGCGAGCCTGTTGGAGATCTCGTCCACCTGGGTATAGGAGAGCTTCGCTCCCATGTAGATGAGCGCAGTCTTGTTGGGGTACTTTTTCACCGTTTCGTCGAATTGTTCGGCGAAGGTCTTTTCTTCGTATTGAAGCGTCGGGGCGACATTCTTGTCAAAGCTTTTAAGCCATGGTTTGTCCGCGTACACGTCACTCATCGTGGAACCTCCCAATATGTTTTTATAATGATATGTCTGGCGTGCGAGGCCTTGCGTGGCGCAGGGCATGTGATCCATGGTGACAGAGCCTCGTTTCCGGCGGGAGGCGCATGTCCGCGCACACCCGTGGAATGCCGCCTTCACCGTGGATTATGCCATATTACACTATTGTTGTCAATGACGATTATTTTTTTGATCCGCCGGCATGCGGGGTCAGAGCACTATCTCGTCGCCCGCCTTGAGCTCGCGGTAGGCGACGGGAAACTCGCTTCTGAACCGGGACAGCGCCCAATCCGAGCTGTCATGCGGCGAAAGCGCGAGAATTTCAAGATCAAGCGACTTTAACAAAACGATCGCGCGCTCGACCTCGGAGGCGCGCAGGCCCTTCCACGGCGGAAGGTCGCTGCCCACGAGCTTCTGCACGTTTATGGGCCCCACCTTGATCCTGCCTCCCTTCACCGGGAAGTGCAGTCCCCCGACCACTGCGAACACCGGCTCCCTGAAGAGCATCCGGGCGCGCTCGATGATGCGCTCGATGGTCTGGTGCCCGCACCCGATCACGAGGGCGATGCCCTTCCCCTTCACGTGCACGGCGAGCGCCTGCTCGCGTACCGGTCCCATGAGGAAGAGCTCGCGCGGAATGGCGCCGATGCTCGCGACGCCGGGCGCGAGCACCCTGGGCCAGCTTACCACCTGCACGACCGGCCCCGGGTTATGTGCCGACGGTGCGACCTCCACCGGAGCAAATACCGGTACCCGGCCCAGTTTCACCTTCCCCCGGGAGACGCTGAAGGTGCGATCACGGTGCTCGCGCATGCCGCCCAGGTGATCCGGGTGGGCATGGCTGATGAAGATCATGTCGAGCGCCGAGGGATCAACCCCCAGGATCTGCATGTTGTGCAGGAGCGGCGAGGGATGTTCTTTGGCGTGGTTATACCCCAGGTCCACGAGTATGCGCTTTGTCCCCGCCTTCACGAGGTAGGAAACGCCCGGCTCCCTTTTCAGGTCGCCCCGGGCGGCATGGAAATCAAGGAGCGGCATGATGGAGCAGCGGTCCACCGACCCGTACCCGGGAAGCGGCTCCACGCTCGTGTTCCGTATTTCGCTGAGCGCGCGCTTCCTGCCGCGCGCGAGAACAACGAGCTTGATGCACGTTAAAACGGCCAATAGTCCCAGCACGCCACCCGCGAAATACGCTGCTATCATCGCTATCCTCCACCATGCTCGTTCCACACGGCACCGCGGCCGGCCGCCGCCAAAAATTATTTGCCTTGCATTATCAGGGCTGGTTAGCTATATACAATTGTTTTTTCCCGGAACGCGGATTTTTCACGTGCCTGTTCCGGAACATGCACGCGGCCAGGAGGCGTCTTTTGGCGATTACATTCGACGGGTTTCCCAGGGAATTCATACGCTTCTTCCGGGAACTGGGCGGCAACAACAGCAAGGCGTGGTTCGAACGGCACCGCCATGAATACGAAAGCTTCGTGATGGAGCCGGCGCGAAGCTTCGTAAGGGAGATGGGGCACGCACTCGCGGCGATCTCCCCCGGCATCATCGCCGACCCCCGGGTGAACCAGTCCATTTTCAAGATACACCGCGACGTCCGATTCAGCAGGGACAAGACCCCTCTCAAAACGCACCTTGGCATCTGGTTCTGGGAGGGAGAGAGGACGCGCATGGAATGCTCGGGCTACTACCTCCAGGTCGAGGCGGGGGGCGTCATGCTCGGCACGGGCGTGTACGAGTTTTCAAGGGACACGCTGCAGGAATTCCGGGAATCGCTCGTGCATTCCGTCCACGGCCCGGCATTCACCGCGGCCGTGAAAAAGGTGCGGAAAAAGGGCTACGAGATGGGGGGCGAACATTACAAAAAGATTCCCCGCGGCTACGACCAAGCCCATCCCAATGCGGAGTTTTTCCTGTACAACGGGTTGTACGCCGGATACAGCGGCAAGGTTCCCGGAGAGTTTTTTACCGGGGATTTCGTACGCTTCTGCCTGGCGCGCTACCGCGAGATGGCGCCCGTTCACGAATGGCTGGTGCAGATGATCCGCCGTGCGGACGCGCGCAACAGGACCCGGGCCGCGGGCAGCATCGACGCGCGGGGGCGACGCAAATAGAATACTTCATACGGGAGAAAACGCAATGACCACAGAGTTCAAAGAAACCACGCCGCCTGAAATCGCAGACAACCCCTTCACGCTCATCGGCTCGGACTGGATGCTCGTTACCGCGGGAACGCCGGACGCGTACAACACCATGACGGCGTCGTGGGGCGGCATGGGCGTGCTCTGGAACAAGAACGTGTGCTTCTGCTTCATCCGGCCCTCGCGCTATACCTTCGAGTTCATGGAGCGCTCCGGCAGCTACACGCTCTCATTCTTCGACGAGTCCTACCGGAAGATGCTCAACTTCTGCGGATCGCGCTCGGGGCGGGACGTGAACAAGGCGACCGCGACAGGCATAAGCCCCGTGAGCACCCCCTCCGGGATCGTGTACTTCGCCGAGGCCCGCCTTGTGCTCGAGTGCCGCAAGATCTATTTCCAGGACATGGATCCCGCGATGTTCCTCTCGCCGGATATCGAAAAAAACTATCCGCAGAAGGACTATCACCGCATGTACATCGGCGAGATCGTGCGCTGCCTCAAAAAATAGGTCCCGCGCGGGGGGCGCCGGCAGGTCCCAGGTATTCCGGATGAGGGGGGACCGAATCGCTTCACGGCCCTTCGACGGTACGCGCGTCACATCGGTTGCTGTTTGATCGCCGCACCGTGCGGGAGAATCGGCGCAGTGGAGCTGAAAAACCCGTCGGCCCCCTCGTCTCTCGGCACGAAACACAATTCGCATGGTGTTTCGGTTTCGATTTCTTCAAGGGGGCAAAGCAGCTTCGCGGATCGCGGCATGATTGAAGATTAAGGGCTCCTCATTCTTGAAATGCATTCATTTTCATGCCACGGATCGACACGGATTTTCGCGGATATTCCTCTCTCAAATCCATCCGTGTGAATCCGCGTAAATCGCGACTTGTTGCTTTTCTCTCTTTGTCATTTCGAACCCGGTCTTTCAGGGTGAGAAATCTTTATCCCGTTAAGCTTAAGATTTCTCCCTGCGTCGAAATGAAAGTTTTACAGCAACTTTATTGGCCGATTTTCTGCTTTCAGTAAATTGAACGTAGTACGGAGATAATAACTGGAAACATGAAAATACAAGGGAGAACTGAAAGGAGGGAAAAGTAATGTGGTCAGGGGCGGAATCGAACCGTCGACACGAGGATTTTCAGTCCTCTGCTCTACCGACTGAGCTACCTGACCACGTGAGAATGGATACCCTTATAAAAAGGACGCGGCAAAAGTCAATGATATTTTTCGCGGCACTTTTCATTATTTTTTTTGCGGCGTCCGCTGGCCCCGGCGAAGAATGGATCTATTACCTGCAGAAGGCGGACAAGCAGTTCGCCGCGGAGCGCTGGGACTTTGCCCGTGAAAACTACGAGCGCGCGCTTGACCGCCGCCCCGACCTGACCGCGGCGATGAACAGGCTCGCCCGGATCTGCATAATCAAGAACGACAGGCGCAGGGCGCTCGAGTACTACGCACGCTCGATCGCGGTCAATCCCTCCCAGGCCGACGTGCAGAACGACGCGGCGGAGCTCAACGAGTTCTTTGGCTACTACGACGCCGCGCTCGCGGGCTACCTCGCCGCCGTCCAGGCCGACGGTATGCACCTGCGTGCCCGGATCAACCTCGTGCGCTATTACACGGACAGGCGCGACTACGCGAAGGCCGACGAGCATTTCGAGGCGTGCGCGCGCCTGGGCAAGGCCGAGGGCGACAGGCTCGTCTCCCAGGGCGCGGAAGAAGAGAAGAAGGGCGACCGCGCGCGCGCACGGGAGCTCTACCGCGAGGCCGTGAAGAAAAGCCCGGCGCACCTTGACGCCTATTTCCGCCTGGTCGAGCTCTACCGCAAGGAGGGCGACGCCGACGCCGCGATCGCGACGGTGGAGCAGGTGAAGAAGATCAGGCCGGATTACGAAAAGGCCTACGTGTACGCGGGTCACCTCTACTTCGCCCAGCGCTTTTCGCAACGCCGCAAGTACATGCTCGAGCAGACGGTCCTCAACCTGGAAAAGGCGCTGGACCTGAACCCGGGCAACAGGGAGACCTGCTACCTGCTTTCCGACGTGTACCGGTTCATGGGAGACGACGTGAAGGCCGCGAAGCTACTGGAAAAAGCGGAAAAGCAACCCCCGACGGAAAAACCGGAAAAATAACGCTCCGGGAAGTCAGGCATACCTTTACGAAATTTAACAATGAAAATGCAGTCGCGGATATGCACGGATCAGCGCGGATATTACAAATCCTAAGTTTTTATACTGCTATCAATCAGGGGTATCCTGGTAGTGGAGTGCAATGATCCGTCCCGGAATCCTGTGTTAGGCCTGTCCTGAGCCTGTCGAAGGCCTGGTCGAAACGAGCCTCCAGGTACTTCGGCCTCCCTTCGAGAGCCTCAGGGGGCGACCAGTCGCTCGTTGAGCAGTTCGACAGGCTCACTGCAGGCCTGTCGAAACGAGCTCTTTACCCACAGGCCCTGTCGAAGGAGCCTGCCCTGAGTGGTTCGACGGGTTTGTCCTGAGCTTGTCGAAGGGCCTGCCCTGAGCTTGTCGAAGGGCTCACCACAGGCTTGTCGAAGGAGCCTGCCCTGAGCCTGTCGAAGGGTCAGCGTATCATGCGTGCGCGGCGCTTTTTGAGCGGGTAGATGGTATCGTTCACGTCCACGCGCCCCATGTCCGCCGCGACCTGCGGCTTCACCGCCGACACGATCGTATCGGCGTCGGTGATGGTGAACAGCACCTTGCGCTTCATGTTGGTCTTGTCCGATGACGCGGACGGCTCGTAGCGGTACGAAACCAGGTAGTCTCCCTGCTTGAGCCCGTCAAAAAGCCCAAGGTTGACGACAGCGGAATCCTCGTTCATCTTGAGCACCCTGCCCTCGTACGGGATCGAACCGTAAATGCGGTTCGCCGCGCGCACCGCGAGCCTCGAGAGGTTGTCCTTGCCTGATTCCCTAAGCGAAAACTCGTCGATAATGACGCCGGTCTTGAAGTCCATTATGCGGAAATTCCCGGTGATGAAGCCGTCTCCCTCCCGGTAGCTCCCGAACACGACGTAGCGCAGGCCCTTGATGTCGACTTTGCGCACCATGCGCGCTGTC
>CALMJO010000400.1 GCA_937864375.1 uncultured Spirochaetota bacterium | reverse complement strand
GTAAAATCGCGTCCCCGGCTGCCTCGAAGAGCGTCCTGAATTTTACCTCGTTCTCCTCGCGCGCCTCTTCGGCCCGCTTTCGCTCAGTGATGTCATTGAACAGCATCGCCCACATCCCCTTCCGGGGCGAAAATGCCCGGACGTCGTAGTAGCGCCCCAGGGATTCGTTGAATCGCTCAATGCTGAGCTTCCCGTCGTTCATGGCAATGTCGTAGTAGCGCCGGGCCACGTCTGCCGGCCACTTGAACGACAGATCAGCGGACGTTTTGCCGATCTCCCTGTCGCGCTTGAGCCCGGTCTGTGCCTCGAATTCCGCGTTCGCCTGCAGCAGGCGGTGATCGACCGGGTTGCCCGCGTCATCAAGGATCACCGACAGAAGGATAAAGCCGCTGTGCATGTTTTCAAAAAGAAGGCGGTACTGCTCCTCGCGGTCCCTGATCTCGGCCCCAGCCCGCCTGCGTTCCGAAATGTCCTTTATGCTTCCCTGGAATCCCGTAATCGCACCCTCGCTGTCCTTCATGGTAGTCGAGGTCACCAGGATGTCGACGATCGTTCCGTCCTTTTTTCTCCCCTGCATCTCGAAGTCTTCTATGTACCCCTGTTCGAGGATCTTGCTTATCAGGACATCCCTTTGATGGGGGTCCGCGTAGAGCGCCGTCATGTTCATGTGTTTGAGCTCATCGAGCGTGTACCCTGAAACCAGGCTTGCCGCGGGATTTACGTCTATTATCCTGCCGTCCATCCCGGTTATGTATAAAAAGTCCCTGGAGGTTTCGAACACCCTCCTGAATTTGGTCTCGCTCGCGGACAGCGCCTCTTCGCCGCGCCTGCGGTCCGAGATGTCGCGCACGGATCCAAGGAGGTACTCGACCTCACCCAGCCGAATGAACCGGCCCGACAGGGAGCAAATGATCACCTCGCCGTCTTTCCTGCGCGCTTTTATCTCAAGGTCCCTGCAGTGGCCCCTGGCTTTGATCTCGACCCGACATTTCTCCCTGTCTGCAAGGTTGACCAGGAGGCCAATCTCGCCAGGGCTGCGTTCCAGCAGCTCTTCCCTGGTGTAACCGAACATGGACGCGAAGGTGTCGTTGAGTTCGACCAGCCTGCCTTTCCCGGACGGATCAGTAATGAATACTCCCTCGGAGCTGACCATGAAGAAGGTCCTGAATTTCTGCTCGGATTCCCGGAGCCCCTGGTGCGATTTGCGCATTGTCCGGAAATAGCGATTGAGGATGAGCCACAGGAGCAACGCGGATACGACTATGAAGCCACCTCCCTTGAGTATCTCGATCCTGGCCTCGAGCTCCGGGTCGGTGACCAGGAAGTGCAGCAGCCATCCCGAACTGATTATCCAAAGGCTGCCCAGCGCGGCATAGGCAAGCGCTATTCGAACCGCGTGGCGGCTCTGCGGGGCGTTCGAATATTCAGGTTGAATACTCATCTCACGGTATCCATCTGGCATCCGCTCTCGTCCCGGTCATCGCATCTCCTCGCCCGGCCGGTACTCCTTTTCCAGGTGCGCACGGATGTCCGCCTCGCTCCTCCACACGGGCTTGAGCTCCCTCCTGGCGAAGATCGGCGACTGGTCCGCGTAGTGGGGCGATTTCTCGTCCAGGGTCGCGCTCCCGTATACGTGGATGCTCTGCGAGCGCACGCGCCCGTCCGCGTCCCACGCCGCCAGGAGCACGTAGGAATCGCCCACCTTCCCTCGGAAGCGCCCGTCTTTTTGAGCGTCGCCCTCGACGCAGTGGAGCGTGTCGGGACCGCCGCCCAGCCCAAGGTCCGTCGCGCCGCGCATGAGCCGGTTCACCGTGTGCCACGGGACGCGCAGGGAGCCGAACTTCTCCTTCATGAGGTTAGCCGCTTTCGCGAAACCGGCGCGAAGCTCCTCATCGGTCACTTCCTCGACCGCGCGGCCCCCGTGCGCGCCCAGGGCATTCCAGTAGGTGTGGACCGCGAGCGCGGTTGCCTTGTTTTCCGGGTCCGCGGAAAGATCCCATGTTCCCATCACGGTGCGGGCCTCGGCGAGGAGCGGGTCCGTCCCCAGGTCCAGGCGCTCGACGCGCGCGCGAATCTTCGCCATCTTGGAGTCCTTCGAGTAGCGCATGTCGTACTTGTAGTCGTGGAATTCCTTTTCCGTGATCGACTCGTCGGCGCCAAAGAGCTCGAGCGCGCGCAGCCCCCTGTTCGTCATGCTGTCCTCGATCCCCAGGGATGGATCATAGTCTTCGCGTCGCGGATTGCCCGCGCCGGCGGTGGTGCGGAAGGGCGTGTTGTTGCAGTTCATGACGAAGCCCGACGCAGGATTCTTCACCTGCGGGAGCTTCTCGTAGGGAAGGTACTTTGTCCAGAGGGTTTTCGACGTGGCCCCGGGAAGGGTCTTCTTCCAGTCGTATTCCCCGCCACGCAGCGGTATGAGCGCCTGGTAGAGGTAGAAGACGTTGCCCCTGCCGTCCGCGTAGGTGCAGTTGAACATGGGAAGCGTCCCCATCCGCACCGCCGCCTCCCACTCCGCCAGGCTCGTCGCCCTGTTCATGCGGTACCACTGCTCAACCTGGCGGACCTCGCCAAGTGCCGCATAACGGACCGCGAAGACGCCGTGCGGGCGGCGCAACGCCGGGCCGTAGGCGCACCACAGCACCTCCTCGTTGAAGGTCCATGATACCGGTCCCAGGAGCTTCACCTTGATGGGGGCGGTCCGGACCTCCAGGTCGACCCATGCGCCGTCGAGGCGGTACTGGTTGGGATTGTCGGGATTGATCTCGAGCGCGTAGACGTCGACCAGGTCGGGGAAGTTGCTCGTGTGCGCCCACCCCAGGAACTCGTTGTGGCCGTGGAAGACGACCGGCGAGCCGGGGAAGAGTCCCCCGGTCATGTTCCAGCCCTCGTCGCTGTGCGCCTGCAGTTCGTACCAGGACACCGGTCCCTCCCAGGGCTGGTGCGAGTTGACGGCGAGCAGGGTCTTTCCCCCGGCCGCGCGCCTGGGTGAGACCGCGATGGCGTTGGAGCCGATTCTGGGCACAACGCGAGCGAAGGCGTCGCTCTCGAACGCGGTCCTGATAATGCGCTCCGACGGGCCGCCCGCGGCGCTCTTCCGCTCGGCGAAGAGCTCCTTGAGGACAGTGTCCACTCCCACCATGAGGGGCATCTTGTGGACGAAGCTCGCGACGAGATGCTTTCCATTCACGGGATAGAGTCCGGGAAGCGCCTCGGAGGGATGAAGCGCCGCGTAATAATTGATGCCGTCGGCGTATGCCTCGCAGATGGCCCTCGTCGCCGGCGAGAGGTCCTTCTTGTACTTCTCGTTCACCGTGTCCCAGAGCCGGATGAGATGCACCATGAAGTCGTTGCCCGCGCCGTCCTTCCCGAGCACCGTGGCGAGCTTCCCGCTCACGGCCGTCAGGACGAGCTGTATGGTCTTGAAGTCGTCCTGCGCGTGCGCGTACGCGATGCCGAAGGCGACGTCGGCATCCTTCTTTCCAAAGACGTGCGGGACCCCATAGGAGTCGCGCAGTATTCTCACGTCATACTTTTCGCCGAGCCGGGACATGCCCTGGTCGACGCCCCCGCCGGGACCGCAGGCGGCGAGCACGAGCATTAGGATTAGGGGGAATGCAGCGTATTTCAACGAGGACGCGGTCATGGGGAACCTCCAGCGTGACGGGTCATAGGCGTTTCCAGATTAGACACTATGCGGATGAAATGATCAAAGTATTTTTATCTGCTCAACGAGGGGGTTGAACCACGGATGGACGCGAATGGACACGGATAAGAACAAACGTGTGGAAAGCCAATCCGTGATAATCCGTGAAAATCTGCGGCAAAATTATGGATTTGATCCATGGATAGACACGAATGGACGGAGATAAGTGCAGGAACGGGGAATGGAGAGAACGATGAGATGGAGGAGATGAAAGTATTGTGTTAACATAAAGCGAAACAAAATCTTTATCTCTTCAATCGCCGTTAATCCTTTATCTCCTTATCTCCTATTCGGGGCGCCCGCGGTTCGCATTCGGAGTGAGCATAACACATGAGCGTTCTGTCACCTGAATGGAGTCAATTTCTTGACAAACACCAGCGCATGGACCCCAGGCGCATCGGGCCAGAAACCGGGGGAGAGCTTTTGCGCAACCGTGTAACCGTGCTTCAGGTAGAAGGGGACCGCCTTCACGTTTGCCTCGGAGGTGACGAGGTGGATGCCGCGCGCGCCCCTTTCCCTCATGTGCTCCTCGAAGCGCGCGATGAGCGAGGAGCCGGCGCCCCTGGCATGAAGCCCGGGGAGCACGTTGATGTGCAGGTGCGCCGGGTATTCCTCCAGGATGCGTTCGGGCAGGCGGTTCGCGTCCCCGAAGCGCTTGAAGTGCAGCATGGTGGAAAGCGCCCCCCGGTGGCGCCACGAGGAAAAAAGGAGGGCGCGCAGGGCGATGGGCGGAATCATGCGGCGCGCGAAGCGGCGTTCCTGGGCCGCGGTATCACGGGTGCCCAGTATGTAGCCGACGACTCGTCCCCCGTCCCGTTCGCAGGCAGCGAAGCAGTGCTCCCGTTCGTGCCGCACGTAGTGGAGCGCGAAGAGCATCGCGAAGAGATGACGGTCGCCAAAGAGTCCCCTGCCGGTGAGGTCGTCGCCGTTGTGGCCGGTGCGGTAGCAGATTTCCTCCACCGCCGCGGCGTCTTCGGGGGCGAGGGGGTGGATGATGATGGGGGATGCGGTCATTGAAGTCGCTCCGTCAAGCTATACGCTTGCCATCTTGGATGTGCATGCGAGGTATACTCTGCCATGGGGCACCGATGGCGGCAATAAAAATAATCGGCCCTCCCCGTTGCTTTGAAAACGAGATGTCGTGTTCGCGGCGCACTTGAAAACGGAATGATTGTTCGTTCGGTGGGTGGTGTACTGAATAGTTCCGAATTCCCGTGAATACTATCCGTGAAAATCCGCGGCAAAAACAAAGGCATTGGGCCACGGATTGGCACGGATTTACGCGGATTAACTATGGCGGGAGCGGGCGCCTTGTCCGAACGCGTTTGTGGAAGCTCAAGGGCATGGTTTTGCTGTTGACACCGAGCCGTGTGCCGTAGTGTCCTTATACAGGCCGTGCCCCGGGCGCGGAATATACGCCGGCAGGAAACCCATACCATGAAATTAAACAAGGCAGCCTGCATCCTGATCGCCGCATGCATGCTTGGAAGCTGCGCGTCGTCCCAGTCTCCCGCGAAACAGCTCTCCCGGGGACTTTCGGCGCATGCCGACATGGGCCGGCCGATCGTCGTGGCGGTGCTTCCATTCGTGGTGGAGGGCGGCCCCGACCTGGAGGGAAAAATCCTAGCGGAGAGGCTCACGGACGAGCTCGTGAACACCACCCGCTTCCGCCTCATCGAGCGTACGCGCATCGAGCAGGTGATGCGCGAGCAGAAACTCTCCCAGACGGGGATCACCGACATGAGCACCGCGGTGGCGCTCGGCAGGCTTCTCGCGGCGAAGGCGATCGTGCTGGGGACGGTATACTACCGGGAGCGCTCCGCGGAGGTGTTCGCGCGGCTGGTGGACACGGAGTCCGGGATGATACTGGGCTCCGCCAGCGCAGAGCTGGACGCACCGCGCGCCCCCCGGAAGAAGGCCGTCCCGCGCGCCGCATCTGCCGGCGTGCAGGCGGAGCGCAGGGGCTCCCGGAAGGACGGAACAATCACCCCGGAGAAAAAACCTTCCGCCGTGCTCGAGCAGGTACAGACCGCGGACTCGTACGGCAGCGTTTATTTCTTTGGATTGGTTCGCAATACCGGCGAGGTCCCGGTAAAGACGCCGCACGTGGTGGTGCGGCTCAGGGACGCCGCGGGAAACCAGATCATGATCGTCAACTGTTTCGCGCAGCGCGACCTGCTTGCCGGCGAGACCGTGCCCTTCGAGGGCGTCGCGTTGAACCAGAAGGGCCTGTACGCGGACTACGAGGTGCTCTACACCGCCGAGCCGCTCGACTACCGCTTCAACCTCTACGAGCTGTCGAGCCAGCAGGAAAACTTCGCGCGCGGTACGCTCAATGATTTCCGTCTGAGCGGCGTGCTCACCAATCCCGGGAAGGAAAATGCGAAGTACGCGAAGGTGATCGCCTGCTTCTACGACGAGTCGGGAAGATTCATCGGCATGGGGTACGCGTTCGCGGAATCGAAGAACCTGAAGCCGGGCGAGTCGGCTCCCTACCAGATGAACGTGCATGCCTCCAAGCTCGGGGGAGAACCCGCGCGCTACGTCCTCCAGTTCAGCGCCATCGCGGAGTGATCATCGATCCGCGCTACGCGGCGTGCCTGTGACGGTAAGCTTCCGGTCGGGCCCCACGGAGAGCGCGGCTGCGCGAACGTCCGCGTCGATCCCCTCGATCCCTTTCCCGAGCAATTCCTCCAGGAGCGCAATGACACGGCGGTCGAGCTCCTCCCCGGAGGCCGCGGGCAGCAGCCTGTGGAGGTAGGCGCGCGCGAAACCGTCCATGACGCCCTTCGTCCATAAATAGCAGAACAGGAATCGCGCGTACGCCTTGACGGCGGGGACCTCGATTTTACGCGCGCGCAGGAAATCGCGAAGCGGAGGGATTGTGCCCGCGGCAAGCGCGGCCAGCACGAGCGGATGGCGCCAGTTCGTGTATCCCTCGACCACCGCGCCGTTCACCAGGAAGGCCATCTCGAAGAACGAGGCGAGTCCCTCGTTGAACCACGAGTGGGGATCCTCCCGGATATTCGCGTCCATGAACGCGTGGATGAGCTCGTGCCAGAGCGTGCCGTGCCCCGAATGGGCCCATGTGTAGAGCGCCCGCGTCGCGTAGGAGTAATACCCGTAGTTGTCGGGGTAGAGGGAGTGTGCGCGGTATTCCACGTGGTCCCGGAAATAGACGAGCCTGAACGCGCGGGACGGCTCCCCGTCGAAGAAGCGCGGGTAGACCTGCGCGTAGAACGCGGCGGCGTACTCCTGAAGAGAGTCCATTTCCGCTTCTGTGCAGCGGTACGCGAAATCGAATCGCCCGGTCGACCTCGTGCGGAAATCCAGCCCGGTGCTGCCGCGCAGCTCCGCGGCAAACGCTGCGCATCCCGGGCTCGTTTCATAGGCGCGCACGGCGCGCGGCTGGACGGGGAGGGCGACGACGCACAGGAGCGCCGGGGCGAGCAGGTATTTTGAGAGATTCGGGTTCATGAAAGGATGTATCCTCGCTTTTTGCGTTCAATCGGGTCCTGTGCCGTCCTCATGCTAAGGGGCGACGGGTTCCGATCGCAAGCGAATTTTGCGATGCAGATCCGCGGCAAAAACAAAGGCGTTGAACCGCGGATGGACACGGATGCACACGAATGAGAATGAACAGGGAAAAGCCAATCCGTGGTATTCCGTGCAAATCCGTGGTAAAAAAAGAATCCAGCCTCGAACCGGCGCGGATCTCATGCATGCAAATAAATAATTGACGCGCCCCGGCGGCGATGCTTTAATCCGGTCACCTGAGACCGGAGGGCCGGATGATAAAGACCGACGTAATTCTGCACCCCGTGAACCTTGACTCCAGGAGCGCGGCGGCACTGGTGACCTCCATTGAGGTGGCGAAACTGTTCGGGAGCAGGATTCATTTCCTTTACGTGAACGACGAACAGGCGGGCTACCGGCACGCCGTCGACCACGAGGATGCGGTTGCGCTCAAGGTGAAGGAGGCCGCCCCGGCCGGACTGCTGGACCATCTCGACGTCACCTACGCAGTCTCCAGGGGCGCGCTCGACAGGGAGGTAGCCGCCTACTGCGCAACTCACGGCGTCACCATGATAGTGGTCGGCCACAGGCACCGTTCTAAAATCTATTCGAGTCTCTTCGATTCCCCCGACGAGAACATCATAGACGCGATCAAGCTCCCGGTCCTGGTGGTGCCGGAGGAGTGAACCCGGGCGGAAGAAGCGTTTTCACGATTCCTGCGCGGAGCGGCGAAACGGTTCCGTGATACTCCGTGCAAACCAGCGACCAAAACAAAGGCGTCGAACCATGAATGGACACGAATACACGCGAATGAGAATGAACAGGGAATACCAATCCGTGATAATCCGCGAAAATCCGCGGCAAAAACAAAAACTTGGGGCCACGGACCGATACGTGCGGGCAGGGGCATTGTTTGAACCGGACTCAACCGCGGTGAAATCCATATGAGCGCAGTCAAAACGGCAATCGTGATCGGTGCGGGAGACAGGGGGGCGCGCTACGCGTCCTTCGCGCGCGCCTTTCCCGGGAAGCTTAAAGTAACCGGCGTGGCCGAGCCCTCGCCCGCGCGCAAGGAACGCATGGTCCGGGAGCACGGCATTGCACCGGGAAGCGCCTTCTCTTCCTGGGAGGAGATACTGGACGGTCCCCTGCGCGCCGACGGCGCGATCATCGCGACGCAGGACGCCCTCCACGCGGAGCCTGCGGTCAGGGCGATGGAGCGCGGCTACCGCGTGCTCCTCGAAAAGCCCATGGCGCTCACCCCCGAGGACTGCGCGATGATCGTCGAGGCCTCGCGGCGCACGGGAATGTCGCTCAACGTCTGCCACGTACTCAGGTACACCGGTTTTTTCGCCGCGGTGAAGCGCGTCATCGACGGGGGGATGCTCGGCGACGTCTACACGATCTTTCACGCGGAGAACGTATCCTACTACCACATGGCGCATTCGTACGTGCGCGGCAACTGGGGTCAGAGCAGCGTCGCATCGCCCATGGTGCTCGCCAAGTGCTGCCACGACATGGACCTGGTGGCGTGGTTCGCGGGGAGCGCGCCCCTGCGCGTGGCCTCTTTTGGCGCGCTGGGGCACTTCACCGCGGGGAACGCGCCCGCCGGCGCACCGGGGCGCTGCACCGAAGGCTGTCCCGCAGCGCCCGGCTGTGCCTACGAGGCGGTCGACACCTACCTGCGCGGGAAGCACATGAAGCGCGCGCTCGCCGCCGTCGATTCGGTACCCATGAGGGCCCTCGCGCGCTTCATGCTGGGCTTCCCCCGGCTTGCCGCGCGCATGCCCGTCCTGTCGCGTTATGCGACATGGAAGGAGTGGCCCACGAGCACCATAACCGATGACCTCTCGGAGAGCGGGATCCTCCGGGCGCTCAGGGAAGGGCCCTACGGCAGGTGCGTGTACCGCTGCGACAACGACCAGGTGGACCACCAGGAGACCATCATCGAGTTCGCGAACGGTACCACCGCCGTGCTCAGGATGCACGGCCACTCGGCGCGCGAGGGGCGGACGCTGCGGATCGACGGGAGCCTGGGCACGCTCCGGGGCGCGTACGGCGGGGGCGGGAGGCTGGAGATACTCCTGCACCGCACGGGAAAGCGGGTGCGCATTCCCGTGAAAACCGACCTCCTGGGCCACGCCGAGGGCGATTACGGGCTCATGGAGAATTTCGCACGCGTGCTCGCGGGCGAGGCGGGCGCGACCACGGCGGAGGAGTCGCTCGCGAGCCATCTCATGGCCTTCGCGGCCCA
>CALMJO010000399.1 GCA_937864375.1 uncultured Spirochaetota bacterium | reverse complement strand
GACCGGGGCCGCGCCCTCCCCGCCCGAGGCGAAATTCACCGGCTCGTCGATCACCACCACGATGCAGAGCTCCGGGTCCTGCCACGGCACGATGCCGCAGAAGACGATCGTGTAGCGGTCCGCATAGTAACCGCCCTTCTTCATGGATTTCTGCGACGTCCCGGTCTTGCCCGCGACCTCCCAGGCCGCGAGCGCACCCTTCGCGCCGGTCCCGCCGTCCACGACACCCCTCATCATTTTCAAGAGGCGCGCGCTGATCTCCTCGGAGAGGACCGGTCCCCTGGTGCGCGTGAAAAAATTCTGCGTCACGGTGCCGTCGTCTTTCTCGATCCTCTCGATTATGGAGGGGACGACGTAGACGCCCCGGTTCGCGATCGCGCTGAAGGCGGCGGCGAGCTGGAGCGAGGAGACCGAGATCTCCTGGCCAATGGACATTGACGACTTGGAAAGCCCCGACCATTCGGAGACGGGATGGAGCATGCCCTCGGACTCGCCGGGGAAATCGCTCCCGGTGACGCGCCCGAACCCCAGGCGCGAGAGCAGGCCGTGGAACTGGTCCTTGCTCACGTGCTTCATCGCCTGTATCATGCCCACGTTGCACGAGTTCTTGATGACGCCGTCTATGGTGAGTTTCCCGTGCTCGCCCGTGCACTTGATCGTGGCGTCGGCGACGTCGATCTTCCCGTCGCAGGTGAAGGTCTCGTTCTGCACCGAGGGGGCGTATTCCAGGAGCGACGCCATCGCCAACACCTTGAGCGTGGACCCGGGCTCGAAGGAATCGACTATGGTAAAATTCTTCCTGGTTTCGTCGCCGTACGCGGCGTAGGTGTTGGGGTCGAACTGCGGGTATTTCGCGAGGGCGAGCACGCGCCCGGTCTTCACCTCCAGGACCACGGCCGCGCCCTGCCGCCCGTCGGATCGCTTCACTCCCCACTCGAGCTCGCGCTCCGCCTGGTACTGGATGACGCGGTCTATCGTAAGCGTGATGCCGCTGCCGCGGAGTATGTCGGCCTCGTCGGCGTCGAAGGGACGCTCGCGCCTTCCCGTAAGCACGTCGTCGAACTTGTATTCCATTCCCTCAAGGCCGCGGTTGTCTATTCCCACGAAGCCCATGATGTTCGCCGCGAGCGTGCCGTGAGGGTAGGCCCTCTGGTATTCCTTGCGAAGATGCAGACCCTTGATCTGGAGCCTGCGCACCCTTTCCACGGTCTCGTCGTCCAGGCGGCGCTTAATCCAGACGAACTGCTTTCTCCGGGAGAGTCGCTCGACGAGCAGGTCGCGCGGAAGATCAACCACCTGCGCGAGCGCCGCGGCGGCCTCCTCGGGGCGCGCGATCTCCATGGGGTTGGCGAAAAGGGAATCGCGCTCGATGCTGAGCGCGAGGTACGCGCCGCCGCGGTCCTTGATCCAGCCGCGGCGAACGGGCCTGTCATCGGAGGGGTTGATGTGAATCCTGCTGCTAAAATGGAGCTGCCCCAGGCGGAGGACGAAGATGAACGCGATAATCGCGACAAGCGCGCTTGCCACGTATACGCGCCGCGAGAAAACCTGCTGGTTCATGCGACCTCACCGCGAAAATGGAGCATGCGCCGGGCGCCCCGACCGCCGTCTACCGTATGAGCCCGATCCTCGAGAAATCGAGGGAGAAGACCTGCTTGGTGTTCCAGTAGAGCACGAGCGCCTTTCCCTTGATGCGTTCGACGGGAACGTAGCCGAACGCGCGGCTGTCGCTCGAGTTCCTGCGGTTGTCGCCCATCGCGATGACCATGCCCGGGGGCACCTGGCCGTCAAGCTTCCTGTTCTGGAAGCCAAAGTAGGTGGTGATCCCGTTGCCGCCCTTTATGTAGGGCTCCTGCATCTTCTGCCCGTTGATCCAGATATGCCCGTCCTCGATCCTGAACTGGTCGCCCTCGACCGCCACGCACCGCTTGATGAAGTCGCGGTTATCCTCCTCGGGGGGAAGGAAAATTATGATGTCGCCCTTTCGTATCTCGCGGCTCCAGGGCCACTTGATGCTCACCGGCTTTTTCATTCCCAGCATCTTCGGGATGGTGGGGCCGTAGGTGAGCTTTTCGACCAGCAGGTGATCGCCCACGAGGAGCGTGTCCTCCATGGAGCCGGTGGGGATGAAGTACGCCTGGATGATGAACTGCCGGATGTGCATGGCGAGGATGAAGGCCACGAGCACCGCGTCGAAGAAATCGTAGATCTTGCGCATGCGCGCCGTGCGTCGCGGCGCCATGTCCTCGAAGCCCGCAAGCGCCCTGTCCCGGTCGTCGCGCGACAGGAGCTGGAGGGGAAACGACGCCGCGCCGTACTTCTGGCGCACCACGAGGTTACCGAACACGTTCACCTCGAGGTAGGTGATCTCGTCGGCGGGGACCCGTACGCCCTGCCCTCCGGTTTCGTAGAGCTCGATCGCCTCCGGCGAAACCACGATCTTGCCGTCGCTGTGCTTGAAATACTTCACGAGGTGGTTCACGAACCGCACCAGTATGATCGCTATGAGCGCGCCCCCTATCGCGTAGGTCCCGTCGAAGGGGATCGCGACCGCGAGGAAGACGGTGGAATAGGCGAGAAGCAGGATATAGAGCGCGCGCCGGCCGAAAAATTTCAGGACCTGGGCGCCGGAAATGACCGGGCACTCGATGGATTCGGTGAGGGACTTGTTCACCCTTAAAAACTGAAGCATATGGTTCTCCTTGCAAATCGGCGCGCCCCTGCCCCCTGGAAGGCCCTGCGCTGCGATGACGCGTGAAAACCGGGGATCGGGGCGGTCGCCCGGAGCGATACGGTACGCAGTCTTTCTCCGGAAGTGAAATGTATTTGCCTAAATAACTGCAACTATATAGAATAGGCTAAATTCAATGTCCACCACTTTTTTGAAATGAAAAAACTGAGCGAAGCCGTAACGCGCCTGACCGCGGAGGAAGCCGCAGAGCTCTCCAGGATCCTGCACGTGGACGGGCTTTCCGGCGACCGGTCCGCCGCACTGGGAGAGCTCATGCGCACCTATAGTGGCGTGCATGCCCTGCTGGGCGACCTCTCGCGCGACGAGCTCCTCCTGCTGCACGCGGCGCTGCGCATGCCCGACGGCATCACCTACGGCGACGCCGAAAAGGCCCTGAAGCTCGACGCGGCGGCCATCGAGCGCCATTCCGCCGCGCTCTCCCGCCGTGTCCTCGCCTACGTGCTCAAGAACCGGCAGCGCCTCCATAACAAGCTCGACAAGGTCCACATTTACCAGGAGATCCGCGACATAGTCTCTCCCATAGAGCCCGATGACCTGCACGAGCACTTCACGTCCGCCCGCCTGAGCCTGCGCGAGTCGGCACAGGGCGAGGCGCGCCCCGCGCGCACCCACGGGACCGACGAGGATCGCCTTCTTGAAATGCTCTTCCTGCACGGCGGAGCGATGAGCATCGAGGAGGCGGCGCGCGCGCTTTCGGTGAGCGCGCTCGAGAAGGCGCTCGCCTCGATCCGGGACCGCGGAGCGGCGCACGTGCGCCACGTGTTCACAATGCCGTTCCAGACGCTCATCATGCTCTCGCCCGGGCAGTTCCCGGCGCTCGCCGCCCGCGGCATCACCCCCACGGCGCCGCCCGCCCGCCGCGTGCACAACCATTACAATTTCCTGCTGAACATCCTGAGCACCTTCGACACGGTATCGTCGTTCGGCCTCTTCTACACCAAGCAGAGGGAATTCAGGAAGGTCGACTGGAAGCGGCTATGCGACGCGATGATGCGGCTGGACGAGCCCTCGGGCGAGGATTTTACGGCGCACCGTACCGCCGAACTTTGCCTGGACGTGCTGCACAGGATGAAATGCGCCTCGCTCACGCGCGATGCCGTAGTAATATCCCTCAAGGGCATCGAGAAAGAGCTCGACAGCCCTCAAAAGCTCCTGCTGCGCATACTTCGCTCGCTCGATTCAGCCACCACCGACGACGCCCCCGTAGCGGCGCCGTTCCAGATGCCGGGGCTCGCCGCGGTGAAGACGCTCCTCGAGATCATAGCCGACTCGGGCTCCGTCATGAGCGGCATGCTCCTCGCGGACTTCGTGCTGGGCGCGCTCGCATCCCCGGCCGAAAGCCGCGCGACGCTCATCGAGCGAAGGGACCGCGCCATAGCGCAATGCATGGGAAGCCTGAGGCTCCTGTGCGTCTGCGGCGCCATCGAGGTGCAGGGAC
>CALMJO010000398.1 GCA_937864375.1 uncultured Spirochaetota bacterium | reverse complement strand
CCCATGATCCAAGACCGATAAAGCCTGCCTGCATGCCGTCCCTCCTGTAAAGTGTGTAGTTTCCCGTCCGGGAATTCCTCGCGCCGCGGGCGGGTTCCCCTACTCCCTGGCCGTATTGTCCCACGCGTTGCGGAAAATGCTCAGCCCATGAACGGTGAACGGGTGGTTGAAGCTTTCCTTGTAGACGTCGAAGCCGCAGGTGACGATATGGGCGCCGGCCAGGGCCGCCTCCACGATCTGCTTTCCGTTGCGCAGGGCCGCTACTATGATCTCGGTTTTGAATTCATAACCGCGGTAAATGTCGACGATGTCGGTGATATATGGAACGCAGTCCTCCCCGCTCGCCTCTTTCCATCCCACGAAGGGCGACACGTAATAGCAGCCGATCCTTCCCGCCTGGAGCGCCTGCGAGGCGGAAAACACAAGCGTCAGGTTGGTGCGGATGCCCGTTTCATTGAGCGACTTCGCCGCGGCAAGCCCCTGGTCGGTACAGGGTATCTTGATCACGAAGTTTTTGGACATTGACGACAGCTCCCGCGCCGCGGCGATCATTTCGTCCTTCGTTTCCAGGTGTGGGTTGATCTCCACGGAGATCGGGAAGTTTTCATTTCCGGCAAAGTACGTGCAAAGCTCGCCAACCACCTTAAGGAAGGGCTTCCCGCTCGTCATGACATGGCGGGGATTCGTGGTAACTCCGTCGATGCCCCAGTTTTCATACGCGAACCTGATCTCGTCGATTTTTGCGCTGTCCAGAAAATATTTCATTGTGCTTGACCCCCGGATTCAATTAGTTTAGATTGTAAACTAATTGCCAATTTGTCAAGTTTAAATCAGAAAATATTAAGAGGCCGGGATTCATGAGTTTCTTCCTGCTGGTTTCGTTCAGTTCGATCATATTCGCCACGAACTGCCTGGGCGCGGTGATAGGCGCGGGCTCCACGGTAATAGCAATACCCCTGTGCATCATGCTCCTGGGAATCGAGACCGCGAAACCCGTATTGACCATGTACGGCCTGCTCCTTAACATCTACCTGTGCGCGGTATCGTGGAGAGATATTGATTTTCCTGCGCTCAGGCGCATCCTGGTCATAATGGGGCTCGGCCTGCCCCTGGGTATCGCGGCCTACGATTTTCTCCCCAAAACACTGCTCCAGCAGGTACTTTCCGTTTTCATACTGATCGTGGCCGTACGGGGCCTCATCCTGGCCCGCTGGCCCGATTTCAACATGGGCAATCCCGGGGAGCTGCTGTTGAACGCCATTTTATTCTCGTCGGGCGTCATCCAGGGGGCGTTCGCGACCGGCGGCCCCCTCCTGATCAGCTATGCCGCCGAAAAGCTCAAGGCAAAGAACCCGTTCCGCGCCACCCAGGCCATCGTGTGGGTGTTTACCAACGGAATCATGACGGCGCAGATGGGATATGCGGGGCATCTTGCGGATGAAGTATGGAAGGTCGCGGCATACGGAATGCCGGTCCTGATCGCGGGAGGAATCCTTGGAAACAGGCTCCATTACCGCATGGACCAGAAAGTATTCACCGTACTCACCTACTGCCTGCTGTGCGCAACAGGCATTATCATGGCATACGATTCATTCAGGAACTGATGTAACACCCGCGGGGCCCCCGTATAATCCCGGGTTGGAGGCATGGAAATGGATCTGCTCAGTAAAAGGTTCCTTCACACTCACATGCGGATAGCCAACAGGCGGCTTGTCCTGGAAAAGATCATTGGATCGGATGAAATCTCGCGCGTCGCGCTGGCTAAATCGACGGGCCTCACCAAGGCAACGGTGTCGGCCATCGTGGCGGACCTGATCGACGACGGCCTCGTCGTTGAGCTTGGATCCGGGATTACCGCGCGCGGCCGCAAACCCATCATGCTGAAATTCGCCGAACGATCGGGCATTGCCGCGGGAGTCAGCATTGATGCGGATGAGATAGAGATCGTCGTCACCGACCTGTACGGCACGGTCCTCCTGGAGGAAAACATTGAGATTACCGGCTGCACCCCGGAGAAAGCGGTGCGGATAATCTCGTCAAACCTGGATAGACTTGCCGGGCGCTGCGGCCGCTCCCGGTACTCGTTGACCGGCATCGGGTGCGCAATTCCGGGAATCGTGGATAACAGGGGCATCGTGGTAAATGCCCCCTACATCCGGTGGCAGAACGTGAATTTCTCCGAGATGCTCAATAAAAAAACGGGAGTCCCGGTATTCTGCGAAAACGTGGCCAACATGCTTACGGTAGCCGAGATCATGCACTTCCCGAATGAAAAGGCCGCCATCTGTCTGCGCATCAGGTCCGGTATCCGGGCCGGAATAATCATCAACGGGGAAATCTATACCGGGGGAGACGGGTTTGCGGGCGAGGTCGGGCATATGCAGGTAGAGCCGGACGGTCTCCCGTGTGCCTGCGGTCAGACCGGATGCTGGGAAACACGCGCCTCGGAGCGCGCCCTGAGGAAGTCCCTGGTCGACTCGGGTTTTGCTCCGGGCACAAGGACGGACTATCATGTCGAAGCAAACGAATTGAGCGGCAATATTTTTCATGAATACGCCCGCTGGCTTGCAACCGGCATCGTCTCCCTCATCAACATGTTCAACCCGGTCAATATTATGCTGAACAGCCCGATGATAAGCAGCAATGACAGCATCCTCTCTTTATTAAACCAGGAACTGGAGAGAAGGCTGACGCCCCTGAGCTTTTCATCATGCAGGATCGAGCTATCCACGGCGCGGAGAAATGCCGCTTCAATCGGGGCCGCCGTGAGCGCTGCCGACAGGTTCATCTCGAGGATGGCCTCAATCCGTCGTGAACATGAATAGCCGGCACTGTTGTGCTGTACCGTCTCCGCGTGAATTGTTCACCCGGCTTCATTCTCGGCACCACCATGATGGCAGAGGCAGTCGGCAATACTATTTCCTTATATTTGGACGGGCAGATCCATGCATGACTGGATTTGACCTCTCTTGCCTTCCATCGCGCTCGATGTTCCAAATCAGGCGCTCCTAATCCGAGCCTCCCCTGCGAAAATCCTCCAGCTTCTTTCTCAGCCATGTGCTGCTGGATACCGGTTCCGAATCGCCGCACTTTATCATGTAGGGTTTTCCGCTCGCACTGCTGCTCGATGCGCAAAGCTCTATGAATTCCTCGGCGGAACCGATCTTGTCCCCGAGGTAGTCGTATTTTTTCCTGATATGTGCGGCGGCCTCCCTCGACGAATAGGGAACGTCGTTGCGCAGAAAGGCGCATTCCGATGTTTCAATCGCATTCAAAAGAAAGGCGATTTCACGGCCAACCGTTTCACCGGGACCGGGGAGTACCGCAACGGGCACGAAGAAGGCCACGATGGATACCAATAAGACGGCTCGCGGAATTCCCATGGTGTTTCTCCTCCCTCGCATTACCGCCATTCCCCGGTTTTGAGGTTCATCGAGATATTGTTGTCGGCCGGGGGCAGATCGGTGTTCCAGCCCTCGATAAGCGTTCCCATGAACACCATCGTCAACCGTCCCAGGAGCCCCAGGCCGTCGGTTGCGGTCGGTTTTTCGGGAAGCTTTTCGTCACCGCGAAGGTGCGCCAGGTACGCGCGCGCTATGTCCGGTGCGAGCGACCTGGTGTCGCTCGCGGAGACCATGTATTTATCGAGGGTCTTCCCGACCATTCCCAGCGTGCCGTTGTAGGTATAATCGTATGAGTATTTTTCAAACCCCCCGGGCTTCGACGCGATGGAGGTGATGAACCGGCTCTCCACGCGGGCCGACTGGTGCCTGTCGATGCTGATCACCCTGTAGGGGCACGGGTGCGTCACGAACGAGCCCGTTTCGATGTCGAAGACAAAGCGATTCTGCGATTCCAGCTTCTTCATCGTGATGTCCTGCGAGTGATAATGGCCCGTGAATACCAGCCGCACCCCGTACGCGGCGAAGAGATCCGACACCCGCTCGTACCGGTCGACGATGAACCTTGCGTAGTATTTCTCGTTGTGGGGATAGTGTTCGACTATTCCGTGATGCATGAACGCGATTACGGCTTTCTTGTCCTTCCTGGAGCGGATAAGCATCGCCTCGATCCATTTCATGGTGGCCTCGGAGAACGAGCCGCTGGTCTCCGTGTGCTTGCCCGGCCTGTTTTCCCTGTACTTGCATGAATCCAGCGCGAGAACCATGAGCCCCGCAACCGGTTCAACGGCATAGCTGAGCGACGATTCGTCCCTCGCCAGTGAGTTCGAGAACCCGTAGTCCGCGTATATCTTCGCGAATTCCTCCGGGGAGATCGATTCAACCGGTTCGGTCGCATCCCCGACGTACCTGCACGCCATGCCGTTGTTGATGTCGTGGTTTCCCGGCACCACGTAGATCCGGGGCACGCGTTTTGCCAGCTTGCCGAGCTTGTCGCTGAACCGCTCGTGGTTTATTCTCTCCCCGTCCTTGGTGAGGTCGCCGGGGATAATGATGAATTCCGGCGCCTCGGCCGCGATTTTTTCCATACCCGCATCGAGGATCTCGCCGCTCAGGTGAAGAAGCTTGGAATCATCCTTGAGGTAGTTCGCGTAGGCCGCGCCGGAGCTCCCCAGCGAGGCATCATGGTAGTGGGTATCGGAAAATACGACGAACCGGACGGCGGGATAATCGGGGATGACGCCCAGGAGCTCCACTGACGCGGGATCTTTTTCATACTGCATGGCGGGCGTCCTGTCGCACGAGGCCGGCGCCGCGGCCAGTGCGATGATGAAGAAGACGTGGATTAGTTTCATGACGGCTCCCCGTTCCTTAAGGTATCCTGCGATGTTCCAGCGATCCTTGAAGAATATCAAGGAAATAACGTCGCGGGTCTCATGAGCGATCACCGGCACGGCATCGTCTCCGGTAAACACCCTCTTTTAAGCTGCAATTAAGATCCGTCAACCGGCTACAGGCTTCCCACTCCCGACGTGTGGCTACGCTGGAATTCCCTTGAATGCGGTATGCCGCACGATCAGTCCCATAGCCTTCTTTAAAAGGCCCCGTCCCGGTTCCGTGCGATGCCACGGCGACGCGCCCGACGGATGCGGGAGCGGAATCACGTCGAACCGGTGACCGTATTTCGTCGCATCGAACTTCCGTCCAATAATCTCATCCAGCTTTTTCACCGGTATGAACTGCGCAATCGCCAGCTTACCCACGGGAATGATCAATTCAGGCTGCAGAATCCTCAATTCACGCTCGAACCAGGCGGAGCAGGTCATTACCTCTTCCGGTGAAGGAACCCGGTCCCCGCCCGCGGGATTCTTTCCCGGGAAACAGCGGCATACCGCCGCCATGTAAATGGAAGAACGGAAGTGCTCCTCGTCCAGTCCCGCCGCATCCTCGAACCAGCGAAAGAGCGTCTTTCCCGCGGTCCACGCGAACGGGCGGCCCAGCTTTGGCTCCTTGTCTCCGGGCGCCTGTCCCACGAGGATCACGCGGCTTACCACGGCCCCGCCGCTCACCGGCGGCGGAAGCATCTTTAGGCACTTCCGGCATTTTCGCAGGCGCGCCACGTGGCGGATCAATCCCTGTTCGATCATATTATTCTCTGGATAAATATTTCCTTATAATGCTCCAGCATAATCCACGATTCATCTTCCCTCTGCCCAGGATTCATCCCGCGGGTCCGCGCCGCCGGTGAGCGTTCCGTCGGGGAAAGAACGCGTGACGGCGCATACCGCGCCCACCTTGTTGTCCCGGTCCTGGAGCGCGTGCACCGTGTATCCCATCTCTTGAAGAGCCCTGGCGCACGAATCGAACAGCGCCTTTTCAAGCCTGAGCGTCCCGGGAGAATACCGGTGGGGCGCGAACGAGTCGGGCCAGTTTTCCGAAATGAACCGGGGCGCGCGTATCGCGTCCTGCACGTCCATCCCGAAGACGACCAGGTTCAGGAAGAACTGGATCATCGCCTGGGTCTGCGAATCGCCCCCCGGCGTCCCGTATGCCATGAAAAACGTTCCGTTTTTGAATACCATGCCCGGATTGGGCGTTATCCTGGGGCGCTTGCCCGGCATGAGCCCGTCGGGATGCTTTTCGTCAAGGTAGAACTGGATCATCCGCGTGCCAAGGGTCATTCCCGTTCCGGGGACCATGGGCGACTCTGGAAAGTCGCTCGGGGTCAGGGAGACGGCGTTCCCTTCCCTGTCCACGACGGCGATATAGCTCGTATCCCTCCCGAAAGAAATTTCGCTTTCTTCCGCGTTATGCGCGATCGTTCCCGTGAACGAAGATGCGCCGGTTGAGGCTTTTCTGCGCTGGTACTGGAACGGATCTCCCTGTTCGGGAGTCCGATCGAAGGCCCTGTTCGGGGTCATCATTTTTCTGCGATCATCCGCATACCGCGCGTCGAGCAATCCCTCCACCGGGACGTCAACAAACGCGGGGTCCCCAAAAAACGCTTCCCTGTCCGCCATGCACAGTTCGATCGCCTGTACGACCGCGTGTATATATGCCGGCGAATTGTGCTTCATCGATTTTAAGTCCACGCCTTCAAGAATCTGCAATGCTATGGGCACCACCGCGCCCTGGTTCCAGGTCCGGTTCGAGAAAATGGTGTATTCCCTGAATTTTCCGGAGAGCGGCTTTTCCCATCCGCCCCTGTATTTCGCGAGATCTTCCTTCGTGATGAGCCCCTTCTGCTCCTCATGCATCTTAACGATTGCGTCGGCGAGAGGGCCCCTGTAAAAATATTCCCTCACCGCATCGAGCCCGGCCTCCCGCGAGCCCCCGCTTGAGCGCACTTTTTGTTCGGCATCGCGCAGGGCGGTGAGCGTTTTCGCGAGGTCGGGAAGGGTGAGCTTGTCCTTGTGATGAAGCGGCCTCCACCACTGGCCGCCAAAGTATACCCTTGAATTGTAGGGCATGAGCCAGGTGAGCCCGGCCCTCTTTGCCAGGCTCAGGTCCATGTCGCGCATCATCTGCGAGTGAACCGGAAAGCCGTTAGTCGCGATTTGTATCGCCGCCGCGCTGATGTCGGCGAAGCCCATCGTCCCCCGCTTTTTCATGATCTCGATCATCACGTCGGGCGACGCGGGAAGGAGCTGCGCGAGCGGATTGAACTTGGGAATGTGCTTGTACCCTTTCGAGCGAAAATACTCGACCGTTGCGGCCGACGGCGCGGTCCCCGCGCCAATGTAGCTCGAAACCTGGCCCGACTTCGCGTCGTGGAGGAGTATGGGGGCCACGCCGGGAAAGCTCGCGGCATGGCCAAAGGTGACGTTGAGCGCGAGCAGTGCCGCAAACGCCGCATCGTACGCATTGCCGCCCCTTTCGAGAATCTCGACCGCCGCCCTGGTCGCCCACGGCGTGCCGGTGGCTACCATGAAATCCTTTCCAATGACGGAGCTCCTGTCCGTGTGGTAGGGGTCCTGGAACTCCATCGGGTCGCGGGGTCCCTTGGGAAGGAACAGGTATACAATGAAGAGAAGCCCGAAGATCGAGAGAATGCAGATCCCGCTGATTTTCAGAAATTTTTTCATACATGCCTCCGAATCCGCCTCATGTAATTTTTATTGAAGCGTTCAATTGCACTCGCCATGCGTGCGAGATTCCCGCGGACAGCCACTGGCCGTCTGCTACAGTAGCCCCCGGATGAATTCCTCGAGCTCGTCCCCGGAAAAATCCACCGGATTCCCGCTCATGCTGGAGCCCTGTGAAAGCTGCACTATCCCGCCGGCGGATTCACGGGGAATCCCGAACGAGGAAAAGTCGCCCGGAATCGAAAGGTAATCGTTCAAGGCCGCAAAATAATCGGCGAGGTCCGACGGGGATCCCAGTCCCAGCAGGCCGGCTATCCTCCGGAACGGCTCCGGCTTCCTGGCGGCGTTGAGCCGCACGACGTGAGGCAGGAGGATCGCGCAGATGAGGCCGTGGGGAATGTCGTACGCGCCGCCAAGCCCCGAGGCAAAGCCATGCACCGCGCCCAATCCCGCGTTGGCAAGCGCGAGTCCGGACGCCAGGGCCGAGGCGGCCATGACGCTTCTCGCCTCGAGGTCCCGGGGACTTTCCCGTAGACGCCGCAGCGCCGCGACCGCGAGGGGCAGATGATACTCGGCGAGGGCGCTGGGAAACGGAGCGCGCTTTTTGGAGACGAGCGCCTCCAGGAGCTGGCACACGGCATCCATGCCGCTCGCCGCGGTCACATCCGGGGGAAGCGACAGCATGAGCTCCGGATCCACGATCACCGCGCGCGCGAGCAGCCTGTCGTCGCGGAATGATTTCTTGTAGCGCTTCCCGTGCGAGGTGATGACGGCGTTCTTCGTGGCTTCGGCGCCGGCGCCGGCGGTGGTGGGAAGCGCCAGGAACGGCAGGGGATCGCGCTCCACGACGAACCCGCGCCCCACGCCCTCCAGGTAATTCTCAACTCCCTTCTCGTTCACCGCGAGCGCCGCCGCCGCCTTCGCCGCGTCGATCACGCCCCCGCCGCCCACCGCGATCACGCAGTCGACCGACTCCTCCGCGGCATGGAGCGCCAGCGCGTCCACGGTGCCCGGTCCCGGCTCGCCCGAAAGGCCGCCGTGCTCGACGGGCTCCAGCCCGGACCGGACCCAATGCCCCGTATCGCAGCACGCGCC
>CALMJO010000397.1 GCA_937864375.1 uncultured Spirochaetota bacterium | reverse complement strand
CGTGGCTCGGAGATGTGTATAAGAGACAGACATCAACACCATGACCGCGATGGCTTTCAGGATGCGGGACGCCACCGGCAAGGTCACTCTTTCCCTCTCAAGCCCCGGCGGGGCGAACAAGTCGATAGGCGTGCTTGACGAGTCTCTGCAGAGGCTCTCCAAGCAGCGTGCCGACCTTGGCGCTTATTACAACCGCCTGGATTTGACCGCGAAGGGACTCATGACGGCCTATGAGAATATCCAGGCCGCCGAATCCCGGATTCGCGATGCCGATATGGCGGAGGAGATGGTTAACTTCACCAGAGGTACCATACTTGTGCACACCGGCACTGCGATGCTCGCACAGGCGAATCTGCAACCCCAGTCGATCTTACGACTGTTAGGGCAATAACCATTGTAAGATCGGTGTTTTCCGGTTCTTTGAAAACCAACCATGATTCTCAACGCTCACTCCCGAGCAAAGATGACTGTCCAACCCGGCGGCTGTTTCGGCGGCCGGTGATGTGGGGAGGGCATCACTGGTCGCCGGAGCAGTTCCGGCGGCTGGTGTTGTCTGGATAATGGGCAGTCCGGGCTTCAGCACCAAGGAGAAAACCTTCGGACGGGCGGCCGGCCCGGCGACACAGGATGTGGCGCCGAAAAACCCCGGCGGTCCTAATAAAGATGAGACGGGACCGCCCTGTAAAAACCCTAAGGGAGGGAGCGTTTTATGAGAATCAGTCATAACATGAGCGCCATTTTCGCAAACAGGCAGCTTCAGGCGGTTTCCGACAAGATGGACAAGGCCATTGAAAAGCTGGCGTCGGGTGAGCGGATTAACCGCGCAGGCGACGACGCCTCCGGTCTGGCCGTATCCGAAAAGATGCGGACCCAGATCAACGGCCTGCTCCAGGCTGAAAAGAACGCCCAGAACGGGCTTTCTTTTATTCAGGTCGCGGAGGGTTCACTGCAGCAGATCAACGATATCTTACAGAGGGTAAGAGCGTTGTCGGTGCAGTCAGCCAATGGCATCTACTCCAACGCGGACCGGTTGCAGATCCAGGTGGAGGTCTCACAGCTCGTCGAGGAGGTGGATCGCATTACCACCTCGGCCGAGTTCAACAGGATGAAAATGCTCACCGGTATGTATGCTCGCAAGAGCAAGATCGGCAGCATGTTCTTCCACGTGGGGCCCAACCAGGGGCAGCGGATGAGGGCTTTTATCGGAACGATGAGTTCCAAGGCCCTGAGTCTGACGGACGGCAACAAGAAGCGCTCGATTTCAACGGTTGGGCAGGCGAATTCCATGATCGGCACCATCGATCTGGCCCTGGACAGGCTGAATCGACAGAGGGCCGACCTTGGAGCCTACTACAACCGCATTGAAAATACGGTGAGCGCGTTGACGCGGTCTTACGAAAACATGCTCGCTGCCGACTCCCGGATTCGGGACGCGGACATGGCCTCAGAAATGGTTGAGTTTACAAAGAACCAGATTCTCACGAAGAGCGGTGTTGCGATGCTGGCTCAGGCGAACCAGAAGCCTCAGCTGATATTAGAACTGCTCCATTGAGAATCCTCTTTGTTTAAATGACGAGTTCTCGGCAGTGCGGAACGAGTCTGCCCTCTCCGGTTGGGAGGCCGGAGGGGGGAATTCTTTTCACGCAGGGAGGTGTGATAACGAGCATTTGCAAGTTCCGGTGACGTACCGGGTACAAGGAGGTAACGTATGGAAATCAACAAGGTTTTGAACAAGGCGATCGAGAATCCGGGGCCAAGCAGGGTGGTGACGCTTCGCCCGGATTCCGAAAGGCGCGCGTATGAGCGCGAGGAGTCCGCTTCGAATCCCAGGTTCACCAGCGAGCAGCTGAACGACATCGTCGATACGCTGAATTCGGCCGCCAAGTCGGTGAATCGCACGGTGTCCTTTTCGATCCATGAAAAGACGAAGAGCGTCATCATGCGGTTCCAGGATTCGAGCACGCACGAGGTGGTGCGGGAGATCCCGTCCAGGGAGATGCTCAGCCTGCTCGAGCATATGCGCGACCTGATCGGCATGTTCGTGGACGAGGCGCGGTAGGCCGGTCCTGCCGCGCCCGTCCGGCGAAAAGCCTCTCATTTGCCGCACGAAATCTTCCGATATTATATTGAAGATTTATGCGGGTTTTGGTATTTTGAACTGAGACATAAGGCGCTCCCGGGGATACTATGCGCCTTTGATCGGGAGAGGTAACGTATGCCAGTCACCATGGGGGGCATGGCCTCCGGGATGGACACTGACAATATTATAAAGAAACTGGTCGAGGTTGAGGCCAGGCCTATATACCAGTGGCAGGCGGAGAAAGAAAACTACTCGCAGCGGAAAGAGGCGCTCGGCAAGCTCGGTTCGGTGCTGGCGAAGGTTTCCGACACTGCAAAGGATCTCTACGGCTTCCGGGCCGCGTATAATGACAAGAAGGCGGTGTCGGGAGACCCCGGCGCGCTCGAGGTAATACCCAACAGGTTCGCCCAGCCGGGCGAGCGCGCGATCCAGGTTGAAGAGATAGCGGCCGCCCACAAGATCACCACCGACCCCATCGCCGGGGACCAGAAGCTCTCACCGGGAAAATTCAGGATCGAGGTGGGCGGGGTGTCCCATTCGATCAAGTTCCGCGGCGGCGTCCTCAAGGCGCTCCAGGAACAGCTTGACGCGGACGCCCAGGACATCATCTCCACATCCATAGTCAACACAGCGGAGAACCGCCAGGTGCTCACCCTCGAATCGAAGGTCACGGGAAAGAAGGGCGAGATCAAGCTCTCGGGAGAGCGCGACATCCTGTACGAGTCGGGGCTCGTCAAGGGCGCGAAGGAAGGCGACAACGAGAAGGTGGCCCTGGTGTTCGACGGGAGGTATTTTGTCCCCTACGCCGGGGACGTGAAGGTCCCGCAGAACACCGGCAACCTCGACCTGGACAAGGACGGCAAATCGATCAGGCTCACGGGCCTGCTCTGGCGCGAATACGTTCTTCCCGCAGAGCTCATGGTGAAGAAGAACTCCACGCTGGAGGTCTCGGTGGAGTACGCCCTTCCCGAAGAGAAGGAAAAGGACGAGGCGCTCCCCTTCAAGCTCGAGGTGGGACCCGAGGAAAAGACCATAATCAAGGGGATCGAGCTCCAGGGCTACAACGTGTCGCGCATCCGCCCTCTGGAAAAAAAGGAGCCAAAGAAGCAGGCTGCCGACATCCTTGGCGTCGGGGTCGTGTCGGTGGACGCGCAGAAGAACGCACGCACCGAAAAGCTCTACCCGATCGACAAGAAATTCAAGGGCAAGATGGAGATTCCCCTGGGGCGCGATTTCCCGGACATGAAGATCGCAAAGGTCATATTCTACTGCAACGAGGGGGACGCGAAGTTCGCCGACGCCTCGGTCCTTACCCCCATCGACACGACGGGGCTGCTCGATCCCAAAAACGTGATCGCGAAGCCTGCCGACGCGAAGCTCAAGGTGGACGGGATCGAGATCACGCGCGACAAGAACGACGGGCTCAACGACGTGGTGAAGGGACTCACGCTCAATCTCAAGGGAAAGACCGACAAGCCCGTGATCGTGAAGATCGAGCACGATGCCGATAAGGCCGTTCAGAAGGTAAGGCAGTTCGTCGAAGCCTACAACGCCTACATTGACTACAACCGCCAGATCACCAAGGCGGCGAAGGGCGAGAAGGCGGGCGATTACCTGAAAAACAAGGACAAGAACGGGCTCTTCGTGGGCGACATGACGGTGCTCAGGCTCGAGAACTCGCTCCGCGCGACGGTGAACGGGGCGTATCCGGGC
>CALMJO010000396.1 GCA_937864375.1 uncultured Spirochaetota bacterium | reverse complement strand
GTTCATCGCAGACGCGAAAGGCCGCATCGGCCAGCAACCGGGCGCGTTCCATGATCAAATCGAGTCCTCTGGCGGCGTTACGCGCCCGCTTCTCGAATGACCTTCGCGTGTCGGCGATGAGCGCCCCGAGGGAATGCGCCATGTATTCCTCGCGGATGAACCGGGCCAGTTCGGAAAAACCGGCGCAGGCATACAGTGACACGCCAAAGTCCCGTACGCGCGAGAGCAGTTCCGACTTCACCGGGTTCAGTGCGCGCGCGGCATCGGCCAGGTCTACCAGGAGACGCGCATTTTCCAGCCTTTGGAGCTCGTCGCGCCAGGGGTCCCGTCCGCCCTCGATGCCCCCGGTATAAATTCTTTTGTGAAGGAAGTCGTCGCACGCCGCGTGCACGCACCGTGCGCGCTCCAGGAGCGCAGCGTCGCGGTACAATTCCTCCACGGCGTCCTGTCTGAGTCTTATCGCATTGACATCAAAAAGCGGATTGCGCAGTATTTTTTCAATCTGGGGAAATGTCCTGAAGCGAAGTCCCGGCGCCTGCCTTGCCAGGGCCTCGAGCAGCACGTCAATTTGCAGGTCGTAAAACGCTGTTGTCCCGACGGCGGCGCATTGTCCCCGCGCGCCCGAATCGAACGAAACGAGCGCGCGTCCCCCCTTCGAGCCCTTGTGCATCATGGCGCATCAGCGCGGGGGACCCTGCGCCCCGCTGAACCCGTCAAAAACGCGCACCGCAGCGATCGCCGATTCACCGAAGGCGTCCGCCCCCATTTCGGAGGCGAGATGCTCGGAACAGCACGCTCCGCCGATCGCGATCTTTACTTTATCCCGGATTCCCGCTTCTCCCAGTCCTGCGATGACCTCTTTTATACCATAAACCATGGTCGTGAGGAGCACCGAAAGCCCCACCATTCCCGCGCCAGTCCGCTTCACGGCGTCAACGATGCGGGACGCGGGCACGTCCACCCCCAGGTCGACGATCTCGTAGCCGGACGCGGCGAGCATGATTCCCACGACCTTTTTCCCGATGTCGTGCACATCGCCCTGCACCGTCGCGAGAACGACCTTGCCCTTTTTCCCGGTGAGGCCCGGCGCCATCTTTTCCTTGAGGGAATCGGTCGCCCTGGTCACCATGTCGCCCGCGATGATGAGGTCGGCGAGAAAGTATTCGCCCTCCTCGAACTTCGCCCCCACGGCGTCGAGCCCCCGGGCGAGGCCCTCCTCTATTATTTCCAGCGGCGTCGCGCCCTGCTCAAGGCAGGACTGGACCAGCGTCATGAAATTCTCGTCCCTTATTTCAGTCACGGCGGAGCGAACGTCTGCGAGGCATTGTTTCATGGCCGTTTTTCTCCCTGCTCTTTTTACGGTACGACCGGGTATTTTCCAAACTCGCGCGCCGCGTTGAGCATCACCCTGAGCTTGTGAGCGGGAAGGCTGTCCTCGCTGTGGGCCGGTCCCAGGATGAACCTCCCGCCCGGTGCGAGCTCGCGCACGAGCTCCTTCACCTTTTCCACTATCTCTTCGTCTTTCGAGCGCTCGGTGAGCAGGTAATCGATCCCCACCCCGCCGATTATCGTGGCGCGATCGCCGTGGACCTTTTTCTCGTGCAC
>CALMJO010000395.1 GCA_937864375.1 uncultured Spirochaetota bacterium | reverse complement strand
CAGGATGCGGGAGGTGGACAGCGACAGGGTCTGATCGGGCAGCATCAGGTCCAGAATGACCAGCTTGTAGGGATCGCCCTGCCGCATGGCCTCGCCGTATTTCAGGGCTGCGTCCCCGCCTTCACTCGCCCCGTCAACCCTGTACCCGAAATGCGAGAGGATATTAACGGCCACGTCCCTGACCGAGTTCTCGTCGTCCATGACCAGTATGCGCCCGGTCCTTCGCTCGGGTGAAAGCGCCTTGCGCTCGTATTTCATCTCATCCTGGCGCGACGCGTGGAGGTAAATATGGAACGTGGTCCCCCTCCCCTCGTCGGATTCGACCTCGATGTAGCCCCCGTGGCGCTTGATGATCGAGTAGCTGCTCGCAAGCCCCAGGCCGCTTCCGTGCTCCTTGGTGGTGAAGTACGGGTCGAATATTTTATTGAGGTTTTTCCTGGCGATCCCGGCCCCCTGGTCCTGGATGGATATCTTCACGTACCTTCCACGGGCGAGCGGAAGACCCTGTGTATCGGGCGCATTCATCGCGCTCACGGCAATGACGCCGCCGCGCGGCATCGACTGCATCGCGTTGATGAGTATGTTGTTCAGCACCTGGCTCATCTGGTCGGTATCGATCTCGACGGGCCAGAGGTCCGCCGCGAAATGGAACTCGCAGCGCACCGGCGAACCGGCAAGGATGAATTCCGCGCTTTCCCTGAGCAGCTCGCCTATGGACGCGGTCTTCTTGACCGGCGCGCCTCCCTTGGAAAAGGTAAGGAGCTGCCTGGTGAGGTTCGCCGCGCGCATGGCCGCCTGTTCGATTCTCGCGATATAATCGTGGAATTCGGGATTGTCCCTTATGTGGAGCTTGGCGAGCGCAAGGTTTCCTATGATCGCTGTCAGGAGATTGTTGAAGTCATGCGCGATCCCCCCCGCGAGAACGCCCAGGGACTCGATCCTGCTCATCTTGCTGAGCTCTTTCTCCAGCTTGATCTTTTCGGTAATGTCGCGAATGGCAAGCACCGTTCCCGCGGGACGGCCGTCTCCCCCGGTAATGGTCGCCCCGCTCACCTCGACGAGGCGTTCGCCGCCTTCGGATGCGTCCATGACGATGGGCAGGTTGGCGAGCTCGTGCCCGCGGCCCTCGCGTATCTGGACGATGAGCCCCGCGAGGTCCTGCCCGGACTTGAGGTCCTGGAGCGAGAGCATCTGGGTGATGTTTTTCGCGCGGGACTGCTCCAGGGTGCTGCCGGTGAGCCGCTCGGCGGCGGTGTTCATGAGCACCACCATGCCCTCGATATCGATGGAGATCACGGCGTCCCCTATGGAGCGAAGGGTCGCGGCGATGCGTTCCTTCTCACGCTCAAGGTTTTCATTCAGGGCCAGGAGCTCGTTGTGCGCGGAGAGGAGCTCCCTGTTCAGGGATTCCAGCTTCTCGTACTGGAGCTGTATCTCCTTGAACTGCATCATGATCGTGTCCTCGGCGCGCTTCATCCGGTTGATGTCGGTGATGATGGATATCGCGCCCACCTCCCCGCCCACGGTTATCCTTGACGCCGAAATGATTACGTCGATCACCTCGCTTCGCTTCGTCAGCATCTGGGCCTCGTACTGCGAGGGCGCTTCGAAACCCGCCAGCCTGTTGTTGTAGTATCGGAATACCAGGTCGCGTCCCCTGGACGTCTCGGGGAGAAGGTCGGCGAGCGTGAGCGCGTAAAATTCGTTCTCCCCGTAACCGAGCATTCGGATTAGAGACGGGTTGGCATACACGGGCCTCGCGCCCATAAGAAGCATGATCCCGTCGTGCGCGTTCTCCACGAGGGAACGGTACTTTTCCTCGGACTCCCCCAGCTGTTGCAGCGCGTTCATCCGCTCGTTGCGATAGGAATTTATCTTGTCCGCGATCCCCAGCGAGAAGAGGAGCATGGTGACCGAGGAGCCCACCTGGTAGCCCCAGGTCGTAAGGAACACGTCCGGCAGAAACCCGAACCCCTTGAAGATCATGAGAGCGATCCCCACGATGAAGCTCAGCCAGGCCAGGATGAAGAAATAGGCTTCCCTCATTCTCTTCCGGAGCCCCCATATCCCCACGCCGATCATCAGCAGCAGGCAGATGCCTCCCAGGACGGCCGTGGCCTGCGTCATGTAAAAATAATCCGCCCACAGTGAAACCACCGCGAGGAACAGTGGGATGTGCGACCAGATGAGCACGGCCCGGTAGAGACGAATGGAATGCGCGCGTACGTTCAGGAAGGCGCACATGAACAGCGACACGAACGCGATCGTGAGAAAAGAGAAAAAGGGGTGGCTGGAGTTTGCCCACGCGGGCGACCCAGGCCACAGGTACTGGAAGGCCAGGCCGCTGTGCACCAGCGAGACCATAGTGAACGTAAGAATGAACACGAGCAGGTAGATGTAGCTCTTCTCCCTCATGGTGAGGAATATGAAAAGATTGTAAAATGCGAGGGCGAGCATGATACCGTAGAATACGCCCAGGAGCGGAAGCTCCCTGGCCCGCATCGATTCGAAATTTTCGGGAGTCCATACCATGAGCGGGGCCGATATCGAGCCGGACGATTGCATGCGTATGTAATACGTATGTGTCCCCGGGGGTACGCTCACGATGAACACGTTGTTGCGGTAATCCATTCCCCTCTGTGAAAACGGATACCTGTCGCCCCTCCTGACGACATCGAACCCGCCAGCCGCGGGCAGGTACAATTCAACGGAATCGATAAGCGGATACTCGTGCTCCATGTAGACCCTAAACGGGGCGGATGTCGTATTCTCGAGGGAAAAGCGCAGCCAGACACAATCGCGCGTGTAGCCGAAAGCCGGCTGGCCGTACCGGGGAGCCCTGAATTTCGAGCCGTATTCGGCCGTCGCAAGCTGTTCGATGGCGCACGAGCCGGTGTCGTCACTGTAATATTCGATGAAGGAATCGAGCCTCGCCCCCTGGAAGTTCCGGTCCAGCACGAGCGGGAAAGCAGGGTACGCCTTTTCGGGGAAAATCCACGCCGTCACCAGGAGAGACGCGACCAAAACGGTTCTACGAACACAATGCAGCATTCTTCACCATACACACGTGCGCATCACTAGATTCCAGGCTTCCCGCCATGTCAATGGAAAAACCTCTTACCTTCATATCCAGAAATGTTGTTGACGCTAAAGAGGCCGGTGATACTATGTGCGCACACGGCGGGGCTGTAGCTCAGTTGGGAGAGCGCTTGAATCGCACTCAAGAGGTCGACGGTTCGATTCCGTTCAGCTCCACATCACCTACCGGTTCATCGCGACGGTTCAATCTTGACAAGATGCGTTTGTGCGCCCTCCATGGAGGTGAACCGCCTGTTTTCCACGTACATGTCGAAGTATTCCGAGAGCGGGTTCGTTGAATACCCGAAGAGGGGGGCAATGCTCGTCTCTCCCTGACCCATGATCGCGGAGAGCGAAGTGACCATTTCCACGCCGAATTTTTCCGTATCCAGGAAGCTCCCCAGGTTGATCGTGGACTGCGCGCCGGGCGCCATCACGCGCTCGCTGCGGTAGAGACGCCGCGCCAGGAACGATTCGTGCCTCACGAGGGGAAGCCTGAACTTTCCCTTGTGCAGAGTGCCCCACTTCCATTGTTCCATTATGGGCCCCTCGATCAAGTTCATCGCGCGCATCGACCGGAGAAACGCGCGGTCGAACAGGATATCCCGCGTCTCATTGCGGTCGTCCGTGGCGATATCGTCGAACAGCGGCGATTTGTCGGCTGCGCACATTTCGGCGAAGTGGTCGATGAAGAGGTAGTGGTGCTCGAGCAGGGTTTTGGCGTGCTCGCCCGGGAACTCGTCGGCGATCGTGTCGCGGATCAAGCGCATGAGCAGGGAATGGAAAACCGTGGTCGGCACGGAATCCGTCGTGGTCTTGAGGTCCCAGTCCTTGAAATAGATCCTGCACAGGCGCGCAGACGTTACCGGCATTTTTTCGAGCAGCTGTAAAAAAAGCGGCAGCAGCTTTTTCGCGTGCGGGGAGGTGATGTCGAACAGCACGTCGCGCAGGTATGCCTCATTGACGCCCCCCTTCCGGTCGAGCATCTCCCTGATGCGCCCCAGCCGCCCGGCATCCCTGAAAAACATGGCCCCTGCAAGCTCGGGCGGCGCGTCCTCGATCATGGCGTCCCCCGCGACCAGGACCGCACCGTCGTCGTTGCGCGCATACGCCGAGGCGTCGGCGGCCGCGGTCCAGACCGGTCGCACGTCGGACCTGAATACCGCGCCGGCGACCGCCCTCTGCGGGATTCTTCCCGAGTAGACCTTGCGCGCAAGCTCCCTGGAAGCGAAGAGGTGCACGCGCGGTGCCGAGTTGACGGCGGTCACATTCCTGCGCGCCTCGTCGAGATCCGCGGAGAGGGGAAGCTCGAAAAGCGATGCGATGTAGCTCTCATCCGGCGAGATGAACTTAACGCTGATCGCGTCCGTTTTGAACCTGTCACGCAACGCGTCGCTCAGGACAGGCCCGCGCTCGGTCAGCCTGAATTCCAGCTCCTCCGCGGACTTGCGGCCGTTTCCGCGCTGAATCGTTTCCTTCACAATCGCGAAGTCCTTCCATACGCCCTGGTAGAGATACTGCTGCCTTCCATCCTCGGTTTTCGTTTCCTCGACGCAGAAGTCCTGGCTGTCCGCCGAAAGGTGGAAACCGGCGAAGGCAATCTTCCCATTCGACCCGTGCCACAGGAAGGGGAGACCAGCGCTGGTGAATCCTTCTATCGTGTCATCGTTGATGACGAAGCGCACGGGATACCACAGCGGGAAGAGCTGCATGGGGCTGTCCAGATTCATCGCGATACGCAGCGCACCGTCGGAGCTCCTGGTTCCCGGCACGGACGCGGCAAAGCCGTGGGGGGCCGGCAGCATGCGCGCAGTTACCGTTTTCCGTATCTCAAGGAGCGCGGCCACGTCCCTCTGCTCCCTGGGTGCGTACCAGAAAAGGTATTCCTCCGGAACCATGTCCCGCAGGGGATGCCTGTTCAGCTCGTCCGGGAACAGGAGCGCGAGCTCCCTGTTGTGCAAAAATGCGCTTCCCCACTCCTCGAGCAGGAGGATGGACAGGACATCGGCCTCCGTCCAGTCGTCGCCCGACACGTCCGACATCCCGATGATCTCGCGGAACTTGCTGTTCTTGAGGAAATTTATTCCCTTGACGTAAGACCCGAGGTGCTCCCGGTAGGGCTGCTTGAGCGTCGCCAGGATCTCGGCGGCGGTGCGCGAAAAACCGATCGACCGGGCGATCTTGTCCATGGTGAACCCGTCTTCTCCCACAAGCTCGGCGAGCCTGCCCCGGGCGACGGCCCTGGAGTATTCGATCATGAGGAGCCTGTCCTGCGCATGCAGGTATCCCAGGCAGAAAAACGCGTCGTCCCAGCCGGCGGCATGAATCACGGGCACGCCGTGTTCGCTGCGCGAGATGCTCGCCGCCGCCGTTACCGCGGCCTGGTATTCCCCGTCATAGGACACCGTGCGCTTCAGGATGATGCTCATGGTCAGTGCCGCGACGAGCAGCACCAGGAGAACCGAACCGGCCGAAACAACCAGGATTTTCTTCTTATTCTTCATGCCAGGCTGCCTTTACCCCAACGATGTCTGCGGCCTTTGCGGAACCGGCGCGTAACGCGTCCCGGCCCCGCGCAAGCCCGGCCGCTCGTTCCGTCTCTCTATTTATCCGCGAGCGGCTTGATATCCGCGTTTATAATTTCCATCTTCACGTTCTTGTTGTCGAGCATCGTGAAAAACCTTCCAAAATCGCCGATCGCGTGTATCCGCGTTTTGCCCTTGACCAGCTCCGCAACGGCGGCAACATCCTGGGTATATATATAGCAATCGACCGACACGTTTTCGAGCGCTATGGTCACGAGCACCGAAAATTCATAATCGATGTTTCCCGAGGCGGCAATATCCTTCACCAGCGCATCGGCGATCTCCACCCTCTTTTTCTCGAGGTCCCGCGTAATCAGGGCCTTCCTGGCGATATTGTCGGATTGTTCCATCTCGTCCTTTTTCGACACGGCATCGCGCACGGAAATCTTGTCCTTGAACAGGGACGCACACCCCACGCATATACACATCATCGCCGCCAGCGCCGTTACCGCATAAGTTTTCATTGCACGCACGTCTCCTGAATAGTGATAGTCCCCTGCTATCCACTACCGTAAAGGGAGCTTCGGGTATTTGTCAAATAATCTTTTGGGCGGCGAAGGCTTATAAAGCGATGGGTCCGATTTAAACACGGGCGGTGCTGCCCGCTGTTATTTTATGAGATTTCTTTGAGGGCATGCTGCACAGGGACCCAATCGGGGAGGAATATTCCCGGTCCGTGAGCAAAAAAGGCGGCGCCTTCCGGCGCCGCCCCGCATGCATCTTCATAATCCCTCGTGCTCAGGACATGTTGAAATCCTTCGTCACGATACGCCTGGAAATCCTGTACGCCGCTCTCTTCAGCGAGGGGAAGCCCATGCTGAACATTGAAGCGACCCTGTACATGTCGCGGATCGCCTCGGCCCTGACCATGTCGATCGGCTTCACGTTCACGGGGAGACCGTATTTCTCGGGCTTGTCCTTGAGTATGGTGATGACCTTGAGCCCCTCGAACTCCTCCTTCCCGTAGATGCTCGCATTGGGATAATCCTTCTTCACCTGGGCCAGGCGCGCATCCGCTTTCTTAAGCACCTTCTGCTCCACGTCGATGGTGAGCGCCCCGGTGGGACAGGCGAACGCGCACGCCGGCACCTCGCGCGCGTTGACGGTGCACGCGTGGCACTTGAACGACTTGTAGCGCATGAGACGCTGTTCCGTCCCGTACTCACTCAGGTCCTTTTCCAGCACGTGCGGGACCTTGTATATGCACTCGTTCTCGCATGCGCCGCAGCCTATGCACTTCTCCTGGTTTATCACCACCCAGCCGTCTTTCTTGGATATGGCCTTTTCGGGACATACGTTCAGGCAGTTGGGAATCTCGCAGTGATAGCATTTCTTGTGCATGATCGTCCATATGGGCTTTTCCGGATTCGCGCGGTCGATCGGGAAAAACTTCACGTGGTTGAACGTGATGGCCGTGAGCTCCCTGGGATTGGTGTACTCGGGCCCCCCGAAAAACTCGGCGTTTTCGGCCGGCAGGTTGTTCCACTGCTTGCACGAGACCTGGCACGCCCTGCATCCGGAACACTTGGTTGTGTCGACTAAAAATGCTCTTTCTGACATGGCTTATGCCTCCTTCTTGATGTCTACCAGGAACGCCTTGTATTCCGGGATCATGGTGTTGGCGTCGCCGATATTGGGAGTGAGCTGGTTGCAGCTGTCGCCCGTGGACGCACAGCCCTGCCCAAAGTGCCAGATCATGCCGACCATTTCCAGCATCCTGCCGTTCACCTTGAGCGGCTGGACGCGTTCCGTGACGAGCGCATACGCGCGGATGTTGCCGCGCGTGTTGAAGATGCGCACCTTGTCGCCGTTCCTGATGCCCTTCGCGGCCGCGAGGCTGGGGCTGATTTCACAGAACATGTCGGGAACCAGCTCGTTCAGCCAGGGCAGGTTGCGCGTCATCGCGCCCGCCTGCCAGTGCTCGACCACGCGGTACGAGGTGCCCACATAGGGGTAGCGCCCCGCGTCGCCCAGTTCCGCCGCGATGGAATCCAGCTTTACCGTGGCCGGGTTGAGCGCCTGCGAGTTGAACAGGTTCGCGACCGGGGTTTCCCACGGCTCGTAGTGTTCGGTCAACGGCCCGTCGGCGAGTCCCGACGGAGCGAAGAGCCTGCTCACGCCCTCCCCGTTCATGATGTACGGGTTTTTCTTGTCGGGCCCGAACGCGGGTCCGCCGTCCACGACATCGCCCTTCCACTTGCTGCCGTTCCACTTGATGATCCAGCGGTCTTCGTCCCACGGCGTGCCGTCGCGCTTTACCGCGGCGCGGTTGTAGATGATGCGCCTGTTGAGCGGCCAGCACCAGGTCCACTCGGGGAAGGTCCCGATCTTGTTCGGGGCGTCCTTCAGCCCGCGGCGGGCCATCATGTTGCCCTCCTCGGTATAGCTTCCGCAGTAAATCCAGTCGCCGCACGCTGTGCTGCCGTCTTCCTTCATGTCCATGAAGGTGGACATGAGCTTCTTGGACTTGTATTCGTAGCCGTTGATCTCCTTCGCCACGAGATGGGGAGAAGGCTCGTGCTCGCCTGCTTCGGTATAGTTCCATACCACGTTGAGGATGGGCTCGGGGAGCTTGCCGCCTTCCTTCTTGTACATCGCCTTGAGCTCTTTCATGAGGAGGTCAAGGATGTCCAGGTCGCTCTTCGCGGCACCCGGAGCCTTGACCGCCTTGTAGCGCCACTGCGCCCAGCGCCCGGAATTCGACACGCTTCCTTCCTTCTCCACGGACGAGGCCGCGGGGAGCATGAAGACCTCGGTCTTGATCTGCTTCGGGTTGACTCCTTCCCGCTTCCAGAAGATGGAGGAATCGGTCTCCCACAGGTCAACCGCGACCAGCCAGTCGAGCTTCTCCTGGGCCTTGGCGATGCCGTTCGCATCCGGTCCGCCCACCACGGGATTGGTTCCCATGTAGAACGCGCCCTTGAGGACTCCCTTGTCCATCTCGTCGAACAGAACGATGTAGGGAGTCGCCTTGCTGTACTTGGGCAGCCACTGGTAGGCGAACTCGTTCTTGTCCGTCGCCGCGTCGCCGTACCATGCCTTGAGCATGCTGATGAGGTACTTGTTGAAATTCTTCTTCCAGTTGATGCTCATGGGGTCGTTGGTCACGGGGATCACGGCCGGGTCTTTCAGATAGGCCTCGAGCGTCGCGTGCTTCTTCGCGTTGGGCGAAGGAAGGTAGCCCGGAATCAGGTGGAACAGGAGCCCGGCGTCGGTGGAACCCTGAACGTTGGATTCCCCGCGCAGCGCGTTTATGCCTCCGCCGGCCAGTCCCATGTTGCCCATGAGGGTCTGCATGAGAGAGTAGGCGCGGACGTTCTGCGTCCCCACGGTGTGCTGGGTGGTGCCCATGGCGTACATGATCGTGGCTACGCGATTGGGCTTGTGCGTGGAACAGAAAATCTCCGCAACCTTTAAAAAGGTTTCCTTGGGACATCCCGTTACCAGCTCGACCTTTTCGGGGGTATAACGCTCGTAGTGTTTCTTCATGAGCTGGTATACGCACTGCGGGTCCTTCAGGGTCTTGTCCTGCCTGGGAATGCCCTTGTCGTCAACCTGGTACTGCCAGGTCTTGTTGTCGTATTTGCGTCCGCCCGCATCGTACCCGCTGAACAGGCCGTCGTTGAAGGCATACTGCGGGTTGACCAGGTATGATGCATTGGAGTATTCGACAACGTATTCCTTCTGGATCTTGTCGTTCTGAATCGCGTAGTTGATGATGCCGTTCAGGAACGCCATGTCCGATCCGGGACGCAGGGGCGCATACAGGTCGGCAAGCGCCGCGGACTTGGTGAAGCGCGGATCGACCACGATCAGCTTCGCGTTGCGCTCTTCCTTGGCCTTGATGACCCATTTAAAGGAGATGGGGTGGTTCTCGGCGGCGTTGCTTCCCATTATCAGGATAACATCCGCGTTCTTGATATCAATCCAGTGGTTCGTCATTGCACCGCGACCGAAAGATGCCGCCAGACCGGCGACAGTGGCGCTGTGTCAAATTCGAGCCTGGTGTTCCAGGTAGGTCACCCCCAGCACGCGCATGAACTTGGAGAGGGCGTAGCATTCCTCGTTGTCGAGCGCCGCGCCTCCCAGGCTAGCAATGCCGCCGGTCCTGTTCACCGTGACATTGCCTTCCTTCTCGACGAAGGTGGCGTCACGGGTGGCCTTGACCCGCTGGGCGATCATCTTTACCGCATCGTCCCATGAGAGCTCTTCCCATTTATCTCCAAAGGGCCTGCGGTAGAGCACCTTATCGAGGCGGCGCTGGTTCACGCCCACCTGGTATAACGCGCTGCCCTTGGAGCAGAGTGAACCCTGGTTGATTGGATGGTCCGGATCGCCTTCTATGTTGACGATCTTGCCGTTCCTTGTCGACACGATGAGGCCGCACCCAACGCCGCAATAGGGGCATATTGTGGTGCTTTCCCTGGTGCCCTGAAGCTTGTTCGGGACGGACTTGCATCCGGTGAGGAACGACACGCCGCCCAGGAAGGCGCCGGCAGCCGTTACGCCCGAGAGCTTGAGTAAATCACGTCTGGAGATGGGCATATATATCCTCCTGCCTTATTTTAACAGACAAAGTGCATGCAATAATAGGTTAAAATTAACATATTAAAAAGCCGATTTTTGGAGAGTTCTCCATGCGTGGAACAGCGCTGAGCTTCGGGAAGTTTAATAAATGAAGTGTGGCACATTGAAGCCCCCGATCATGTTAACAGTGTTTAGGCTGGAATAGCCCGAACAGGCCATTGCGGCCGTTCAATGCGATTCCGCGCCCCCGGAGCATAAGCCCGGCGGCGTCACCCTTCTTTACATGATGGGAGGCATGCCGATTTCTCTGCGTGCCTGCGGTCCTGCCCCATAGCCATGGCCTTAGGGACAGCGACTCGAAGAGGCTGTTTCGATTTCAAAGTTTAACACATATCTGTCAATGAATTTTTTGCATTTTTCCGGGTCCTGTTCGTATTAATTAAGGGCACCTCTAAAAACTCAGAAAAAAGTTGCATAAAAGGATGAGGGGA
>CALMJO010000394.1 GCA_937864375.1 uncultured Spirochaetota bacterium | reverse complement strand
ATATTATGATTTAAATTGGCGTGAAAATTTTCCATTTTTACAAAAAAAATGTTGCTTATAATGAATTCCTAGACTAAAATATTAGACTATAAGGCATCATGTATAAACGGGCAAGGATGCCCCATTTTCAATCAAGCTGCTTAATAAAGGAGTCCCCGTATGAAACTCAATGTGTGGATGAAAGCACTCATTCTCTGCATGGTCGTTTGTGTAGCCGCAACCACCGGCGTTCTGGCACAGGAAGCGAAAAAACCGGCAACGGATGACAAACCCAAATCAGAAGCAAGGGAATACACCCCCGCGACCAAACCCGATGACAGCTACCTGGCGAAGTTCAACGCCATCGACGTCTGCGAAAAGCTGGTCAGGGAAAACCTTGAAGAGATCTACATTCTCAAAGTCATCGCCTCCAATTACAAGGACCAGGGCTGGGACAAGGACTACCAGGTCCTCTATGACGGCTACAAGAAAGGCGTAGGCCTTTTCTACAAGCGTGATGCCATCAACGCCCGCGTGGAGCTCGAGGACAACAAGAAGAACATAAACGCCCTCTATAAAAAGATCTCCGGCTATTACAAGGAGCAGACCGAGAAAATGCTCAGCGCCTGCGCGGACGCCATACTGAGCCTCTCGCTGGACGAGAAGACCAAGTCCGATCCCAACAAGAACAAGGTCGTCTTCCACAACATGATGCGCCTGCGCATTGCGTACGGGCAGATGGACGAAGCCGAGTCCAATATCATTGAAAGCCAGTTTGCGAGCTCGATTTATCATTACCGTGTTGCAAAATCCTATGGAATCAGCATCATGGAAGAGCTCGATCCCGAGGGCTCAAAAGGAAAATTTGATACCGACAAGGCGGACAATTTCAACCGTATCCTGAATCCTGAAAACAAGGAAACGAAGAAGGAGCCCGCCGCCACCAAGTAGGCGCCGCAAGGCACTAGTATTTTCGGGAGAAGGGGGAAGAAATTCCCCCTTTTTCTATAGGCATGGTTTCAATTCCTTCCCCAGGATAACGGCTTCATTATGAAAACCAGAATCTTTCTCGTTTCCTCCCTGCTCTTCGTTTTAACCACTCTTGCGATCTTCTTAACCTCCGGAAATCGCGGCATCCCCGTCTACAGGGTCATGATCGATCCGGGCCATGGCGGTTTTCAGCTGGGCGATACGGCCAGGCATGGCGACCGGTATGACAGGTTGAGCGGCAAGTATCTTGATGGGTACAAGGAAGGCGCCTCGGAAGGAGACCTGGGAGAAAATGAGATCGTCTATTCGGTCGGCGAAAAGGTCCGCGCGCTTCTCGCGCTGTGCGCTCCCGGCGGTAACTATCGCTCCTTCAAGGCCATCCTCGAAAAATACACTGACGCCCCGATTCCCAGGATAATACTCCTGTCCGCGATGAGCAGGCCCGACTCCCGCGACCGCGAGGCCCTTAGAAAGCTCCAGGACCCGAACGCCGAATTTCGCGAGTTCGACTACCCGGGACCCGACGGCGCCATCAAGCCGGGCAGGATCTCCAGGATAAACGCCTTCAAACCGCACCTGGTGGTCTCCCTTCACACCGACCGCAACGGCGGGCCGTTTTACATGGGCATGAACCCGGTAATCGTGCCCCCCTATAAATTGCTCCGGCAGGGCCTCTCCGTGCTCAGGGGCGAAGAGTCAAAAAAGAGCTTTTTCTCGAACAGCCGGTACGGCGACTGGCTCGTGGAGAACGCGGGAAGATCCGCGTATGAATGGTTCCTTAGCGACACCTCGCTCTACTTCACCTGCTTTGCGCTCCGTCCCGACAGGTCGGTCAACACCGACGCTTTTCGCGGGTATCGCTACAACATGGTCACGTGGGCCTACGCCGATGAGCCCGGCTGGGAGGACACGGCCCGGCGCCATCCCGCGGGCACCCGGTTCGCATCCTCAATAGACCAGTTCAAGATCGAGGGGAAGTACTGGGAGCGCGAACAGTCGCGGTTCGAGGAATA
>CALMJO010000393.1 GCA_937864375.1 uncultured Spirochaetota bacterium | reverse complement strand
GAGATCTAGTACGGTCTCGTGGGCTCGGAGATGTGTATAAGAGACAGTCCCCAAGAGGCGCGTCAAATACTCCATCTCGCTTGAGGGGCTCTTGAAGACAAGGCTCCTCAACAAGCGCATTCGACGCGTCGAACGGGTCCGAAAATTCGGGCAGGATGTGGAGATTTTCATCACCAGTGCAGAGGCGCGAAAGGGGATCGTCGCCTATGTGGATCTTCCCACGCGCGTGGTATGTCCGCTCTGCAGCGGGAGCGACCGGGACTGCCACGTGTGCCGCGGGGTCGGACGCATCGCGAGCACGACCATGCTAGAGGTGACCCTGCCGCCCCCGATCAAGGACGGGGCCAAGCTGGAGTTCGACCTCCTGGCCGCGCGCCCGGACCGCCTGACCTCGTTCACCATGAATACACTCAGGGTAAAGGTTAGCATGATGGGAACAGGAAAAACACGGACATGAAACGTGCCGCGGTAATCGGAGGAGGGATCGTGGGATGCCACGTGGCGCTCGAATGTTCCTCCCGGGGGTATGAAACCTATCTCCTTGAGCGCCATGCGCGGCTGGGACAGGAAACGTCGACGCGCAACAGCGGCGTGCTGCATGCGGGAATCTACTACGCGCGGGATTCGCTTAAGGCGCGCCTGTGCGTGGAGGGAAATGCGCTGTCGCGCTCATTTTTTCAAGAGCACGGTATTGAGTTCAGGGAAGCGGGCAAGTTTATAATCGCACGCACGGATGCTGAATGCGCCGAAATTGAGCGCTTGTATGCGAATGCAAAGGCAAACGGAGCCCGGGTCGAAATGACCACCCCCGATAAGGTAAGGGATAGAATCCCCTATATTCACTGCAGGGCGGCATTGTTTTCTCCCGCGACCGCAATCATCGAAACTGCAGGATATATCGAATGCATGAAGGCGCTTCTATACAGGAACGGGGTGACGATCGTCGCTCCCTGCACGGTTCGTGCGGTTCGAGGCGCTGCCTGCGATACCGATCGCGGCGAAGTGGAAGCGGATATTATTGTCAATTGTGCGGGGCTGTATGCGGACGAGATCGCGAATTCATGCGGGCTTTCCGGGTACGAGGTGCGGCCTCTCAAGGGAGACTATTATGCCACCGTGGGCATCGAGTGCCGGGTGCCTGTGTATCCTCCTCCCACGGCGCACCTGGGAACGCTGGGGGTCCACCTTACCCCCACGTTCGGCAGGGAGGTTCTGCTGGGCCCCTCTGAGACGACGGCACAGGCAAAGGATGATTACCAGATCAGGACTCCAAAGCAGGAATTTTCCTCATCGCTCGAGTCGATGGTTGATACCGCAGCCTTTTCCGGAATCGAGCTTTACGAGGGATATTCGGGCAACCGACCCAGAGTGTATTATAAAGGGACTCGTTGCCAGGATTTCGTGATTATAAAGCATCCATCGCACGTGGTGCATCTCCTGGGCATCGAATCTCCGGGACTTACCGCTGCCCCGGCGATAGCGCGCCACCTGATGACACTTGTCTGAGCATTGCCGCGGCGCTACTTCGTGAACCGGATGTCGATCGATCCCCCATGCTTGTCGTCGAATCCCTCGATCCTTGACATGATTCCCACGGGACCCTGCGCCGCGCGAAGGGCGGCCGGTTCCAGGTGCTGGAAGGTCGTTCTCCGTAAAAAGGTCTCCACCGCAACCCCCGAGGAAAACCGGGCTGCCCCTCCGGTGGGAAGGATATGGTTGGTGCCCGAATAATAATCCCCGACTGCGACGGGCGCGTAGTTTCCCAGGAAGAGCGATCCCACGTTCCTGATGCGCCCGAGGTAATCGAGCGGATTTTCTACCATGAATTCCATGTGCTCGGGGCCGTAGTTGTTCGAAAACTCGATCGCCTCGTCAAGCGTAGGTACGATGAGGATCAGGCTGCGCGAGATCGATTTCTTTTTTATCTGGATCCTGCCGGTTCCGCGCTCAAGGTCTTTCGCGATTTCCTCCTGCACGCTAGAGGCGAGCTTTTCGGAGGTGGTCACCAGGACGGCGCGCGCCATCTCCTCGTGTTCGGCCTGCGAGAGAAGGTCGTAGGCGACCCACGCGGGGTTTGCGGCCTCGTCGGCGATGATGAGCACCTCGCTGGGTCCGGCCATGGAGTCGATCTGGATGATACCCATGCTGAAGAGATATGTCTTCGCGGCCGTCACGTAGACATTGCCCGGGCCCACGATGATGTCCGACTTGGGTACGGTAGAGGTTCCCAGCCCGGCAGCCGCAATTCCCTGCGCTCCTCCCGCCTTGAGCACCCTGGTAAGTCCCACGAGCGAGCACACGGCGAGGACGGTATCGTTCACCAAACCGGTTTTGTCGGGAGGCGTAATCACGGTAATCTCCCTACAGCCGGCTATAACGGCCGGGATGGCGCCCATGAGGACCGACGAAGGGTAGGATGCCTTCCCTCCGGGTACGTAAAGCGCGGCCCGTTCGATGGCCTCGTACTTGACGCCGAGAGTGGTGCCGTCCGCCCGGGTGTAGAGGGAGTCGGTCCGACGCTGGCGCATATGGAACTCTTCAATATATTCCTTTGCGCGTGTAAAGGCGTCCATCACCTGAGCGGAGGTGCGTGCGCGCGCCTTTTCGATCTCCTCGGGACCCGCTAACAGGCTTCTTGACCGCGCGCCGTCAAACCGGGCGGTGTATTCGATTACGGCCTCGTCGCCGCGCGAGCGGACGTCATTCACGATGGGGATGACCGTATCGATCATGATCTCGCTGAAATCATCTCCGAACCTGTTCATCAGCGCGTCAATGTCCGCGGAACTGAGGTCAGTGAGTTTTTTTACCGGAATCATCCCTCGATACCTCTAAAGAAAAATACTGTGCAGAACACACATTCTCTTGACGGGAGCCGCGTATTTACAAGTAGATTTTTTTAATTTCGCACTCCATGAACCGTCCCATGCAGGCAGGCGGTGTGCGCCTTGAGGATAAGGTTTCTTGAATGTAAAATTACGGCCGTATTCGGGTACCAGTGTTTAAAATTTGAATTGCCGCGGCAGGGGTACTAGAGTTTAGAATAGATAGGAGCAATCGTTATAGGTAATGACGGTCGAGGGACTGCCGAGAAGCATAAAACAGCACTGTCTGGAGAATCACCATGATTAGCACGGGAATCAAGTACCTGGACAAGCTTACCAGCGGAATCAGACTGGGAGACAATGTGGTATGGCAGATCTCGAATGCCGTACCGATCGAGTACTTCATCAAGAGCTTCTTTGAGAAGTCCAACAATTTCCAGAAATCGGTTATCTATGTAAGCTTCAACTATGCGCCGCACACGGTCTGTAAAAGGTATGATCAGATATTCAAGGATTACAATGTCCTGCTTATTGACGCCTTTACGCACGGAAAGGGCAACAGCGACCCGGTGTTCCTGGATTTTTATCATAACGAGGATGGCTACGATCTCGGCCGGGTCACCTGCATACAGGACCCTCGTGACATAAAATCGTTCATCGCCACGATGAACAAGATCCAGAGTGAGCACCGTGACGGCTCGTTCTACATATTCGACAGCCTGACCGGGATGAACGAGCTCTGGAGGGAGGAAAGGGCCGTCCTCGATGTGTTCGCCTTTACCTGCCCCAAGCTCTACGAGATGAATACCATTGCTTACTGGATCCTGGAGCAGGAAGCGCATTCCACAGAGTTCATCGCGGGCTTGATGCATATAACCCAGATCGTGTTTTCGGTATACAACATCAACGCCGACCACTACGCGATCAAGATCCGAAAGCTGGAGGACCGGCCCTCGACCAACATCTCGACGCCCCATACCTTCCGGATAATAGACAAGGTGATCGAGTTCGAAGAGCCAAGTGAAGGAGACGTTTTCAGAATCGGGACCAAGGTGAAGCTCCTGCGCAAGGCGCTCACGATGACGCAGGCGGAGCTCGCCGCGAAGCTGGGGATGACGCCGGGGGCAGTGTCACAGATTGAAAATGACCTGATAACACCGTCGCTTGCAACGCTTGTGAGACTGGCATCCATATTCCGCAAGCCCGTCGAATACTTCATCAGTATCGAGACAATGGACGATGAACAGGGGGGATTCAGGATCTTCCGCAAAAAGGACGTTCGATTGTCCATGATGAACAACCTGAAAATTGCGCGCCTTGCCAATGAAAAGGCGCAGAGCCTCCTGCCGTATCTTGTCTCCATTCCCGGGGGGGAGTCTCACGATGGTCCCATCCTCCTGCACAAGGGACGGGAATATATCATCGTAGTTAACGGCTCCCTCGGGCTCGTAATAGACGGGGAGGAGCACCTGCTGCGCAAGGGGGACGCGGTCCTGCTGGAGCGCTCCTTCGCGGGCCGATGGATCAACAGGGGAAAAGGGGAGTGTGAGTTCGTCTACCTGCAGTTTTAGAACGCACGTGACATCCCATATTTGTCTTCACCGGTCGCTCTCCCGTACCGATACTGTACCAGGCGCAGGCCGGCGGGACGGGGACCGGAGCAACTACAGGAAATGGCAATGGATAAGGCATCTCTCGCCGCCCGTTTCAATAAAGCTGTGCAGCTTGAGACAGAGGGGGATTTCAAAATGGCGCTCGGTGAGTATTCAGCAATCCTGGCAGACGATCCGAATCATCGCGAAAGCTGTATCAACCTGGGCTCGCTGTATTCGCGCATGAACCGCTACGACGAGGCGATGGAATGCTACGAAAAGGCCCTGCTGGTCAACGAAGATTATCTGACGCATTTCAATGTCGGGAGCATCCATTACAAGAGGGGTGATTACAAGAAGGCGGTCCTCGCCCTGGAAAAGTCGAGGCAGCTGAATCCAGGATTTCCCCTTTCCATGCTTGTCATGGGCCTCTCCTTCAGCAGGCTGAAAAACCTGAATGCCGCTAAATCATGCTTCCTGAAGGTCCTCAAGACCTGCCCGGGGAACCGCGTCGCGATTACCGCTCTGGCGATCATCTACTACGAGAAGAAGGACTATGAAAGGGCGCTCAGGCTTATCAACAAGCTGCTTACCGGGGATGAGACGAACACCGCTATGCGAAAGCTCCGCGCCGATGTGCTGTACCGGCTCGACAGGGTGGACGAATCTGCGCGCGATCTTATCGATGTGTCCGGCAGGAAGGAGGAATTCCGTCTCTACGACGAGTTTGTCAAATCGGTCCCTGTGGATATATACACCGACCGCTATGGCTCAATCGGCGATAAGATCATAACGCTCGAGGCCCGGGGCGCGGCGCTTGATAAAGACGAGCTCGTTGCGCTCAGCCTGTGCTACCTGCTCAAGGGCGATTCCGGGCGGGCGATTGAATCGCTTTTCGAGGCGCGCAAGAGGATGATCAACTGAGTGTTTCCGCCCAGAAATGCTTGACAAGCGGGACATTCCATCCATAAAGTTTATCCATTAGTTCACGGGCGATTAGCTCAGTCGGTTAGAGCGCCTGCCTCACATGCAGGAGGTCACTGGTTCGAGTCCAGCATCGCCCAAAGATTAAGCCTTCCTCCCCGATTTTATTACCACCGTGTAAAAAATTTAATGAGACGCGAAAAATGCTGTTCAGTTACATGTCAGGTGATTAATTACAACCAATACATACCAGCGCATCTGATTTGATCCGCGTCCCGGCGCGGCGGGGAGGGTGGCCATGAAAGAGGAAATGTGCGATATAGGGAGCCTGATTCGGGATGAGTCTCTCACCACCCACTATCAGCCTATCATCTCCATAAAAAAGAACTCAATCATCGGTTTTGAGGCGCTCTCTAGGGGAATCACCCCGGCGGGGGAGACCATTGCTCCTGGTGACCTGTTTTCCCTCGCATCCAAACACGGTCTCTCTCTTGATCTGGACCGACTCTGCCGCAAAAAGGCGCTTGCGGGATTCAGGGGACTGGAGCTCGCCGACAACGAGTACATTCTATCGGTGAATATCGACCCGGTTGCGCTTGAAGAGGGACGGGGTTCCGGTAACCTCGAGGGAATGGTTTTGCAGCATGCCATCCAGCCGGGACGCCTGCTCATCGAGGTAACCAAGTCGAATGCGTGCAGTCTCGAATCACTGGACGCGTTCGTGAAGCATTATCGCGATAAGGGATACCTGATCGCGCTTGACGATGTGGGTGCGGGTTTTTCCAGCCTTGAGCGCATCAGCATAATCAGGCCCGACGTTCTGAAGATTGATTGCGCCCTTACCGCGAGGATCAACAGCGGCCACCACAGCAGGGAAACGATACGTGCGCTCGTTTCACTTGCGCATAAAACAGGCTCCCTGGTAATTGCCGAAGGAGTTGAAACCGAGGAGCATGTGCTTGCAGCCCTTGAGCTTGGAGTGGACATGCTGCAAGGCTACTATTTTTCCAGGCCGGTGAAGGATGCCTCGTCAATTATCGGGGATGTGGGGGAAAAGATCGTCAGCATCGCCAAGATCTCGAAGAACAATATCGTAAAAAAGATAAACATGCGCAAAACGCAGCATAAGCAATACAGCCAGATCGTGAATGATTTCGTGGCGGAGCTTTCCAAGGTGGAGGAAGACAAGCTGGACGAAACGCTGAAGGAGCTGGTGAAACGCTATCCCCTGCTGGAGTGCGCCTACGTACTCGACGCAAACGGCATACAATCGAGCTCAACGGTGTTTTCCGGAGAAAGGCTTTCGGGACCGCAGGATTTTTTCTTCCAGCCGGCTCAGAAGGGGGCCGACCAGTCCTCCAAGGACTATTACTTTCTGGTCGCGTCGGGTCTGCTCAAATACACGACGGGCCCTTATATTTCCCTCGCATCCCGGCATATCTGCATCACGATATCGGTGGCCTTCAGGGACCTCAGGTACGGTAAAAAAATCCTCTGCCTGGATATCGTCCAGGAAGAGAATCCCCCACCGTCGGCCCGGGTCTGAACGGCGCTATTTCTTCTTCATCATCTCGTACTGCTGGCTACGGCCGGATTTCTGCATCTTCTGGTATTCATCGGACTGGTTGAAATCGGCCGCCGAAGCGGCGGATTTTGAAAGCTGATCCAGGTTTTCCCTGTATTCCATGATGTTCATGACCTGTCGCTTGAGCTCGCGCGAGCTGTATTTTTTCAGGCTGCCGCGCATCTGCGCGAGGTTCATGTCGAGGTTCTTTTTTGCCTCGTCAAGATTCCCCCTGTCGACCATTTCCATGGTCTTCTGCATGAGGTCCGTCGAATTGAACATATCGATGTCCTTGAGCACGGTCGCGTTGTAATTCTTCGAGATGAGTCCCGCGTCCGCGGTCGGGGAAATGACGACCTCCCTGGATACGCTCACCCTTCCCTTGTTGCCCACCACATCGTCGTAGGAATAGGTGATTTTCGCGGGGACGGCGCTTGCCGCCTTCGCTTGCTGCGGAAGAATCTTCACCAGGGCGAGCTTCTTCTCCTCCGAGACCAGGTCGCCGAGTTTGATGACGATTCCGTTCTGCGCCGCATCGTACCTGTAGCCGAACACGGTGTCCAGCCGGGCGCCGCCCTGTATCTCGATAACCATGGCGCAGTTTTGTGCGACCACGGCGAGCAGTCCCTTGAGCTCGCGGGAGAAGATGTCGGCGATCTTGTCGGGTCTGTCGATGTAGTAATAGTTTGCGCTGCCGTATTCGGCAATCCCCGTCATGAGAATCTCGTTGAACGACTGTCCCACGCCGAACGTAGAGATGGTTATTCCTCCCTTTGACTGCGCGCGCGCGATCTGCTGGATCTGCTCGGGCTCGGTGACGCCCACGTTCGCGAGCCCGTCGGAGATGAGAAGCACGCGATTGACCTGGTTCGCCTTGAAGTTTTTCTTCACCTGTTCGTAACCCTCGAGCATCCCGCCGCTCAGGTTGGTGCTGCCCCCGGTTTCGATCTTCATCACGCGCTCCGTCAGCGCGTTCTTGTCGGCCACCGACGTGGGCGGAATGAACACCTCGACGCTGTCATCGTAGACGACCAGGGAGAAGATGTCGGCCTTCGTGAGGTTCTTGATGACGAAGGCGATGGACTGCTTCGCGTAATCGAGCTTTCCCTCGTCGCTCATGGAGCCGCTGCGGTCGAGCACGATGCACAGGTTCAGGGGGACGCGCTCCTTTTTCAGCTTGAGCTCTTTCGCGATGAAGCCCGCGCGGAAATGGTACGGCGCGCCGGACTGTGCGGGATAATAGGGATTCTCCTGGAGCAGCTCGGCAGAAACGAGCGAGTCGGCTGCGTCGGTAACGACCTGGGGCTCGATGTCGCGGCTGAGGCTGATGCTCTTTCCCGTGAGCCTGGCGATCACGGTCTCCGAGAGCGTGTCGACCGAATCTATGATCTCGTTCACCGATGAGCACTGCTTCTTGTCCGAGGTAATGATCTTCCCGGTGGTCACGTCAACGAGGCGCACGTCGATGCGCAGCACCGTTCCCGCCTTGATGATGCTCCCGGTCAGGAGCTGCTCGGCCGCGAGGATCTTTCCGATCTTCGCCTCGTCGCCCTCGGCCAGCCCGCTCATCACCAGCCCTTTTTCCTTGAGCACCTTTTCGACGCGGTCGCGCTCGAGCACGGTCACCGCCGGGCTCTGGGCGAGGTTGGTGCTGAACATTTCCGGTATGGCTGTCTGCAGGTAATTGTTCGCGGTGTCCCCCGTCGAGTTCGTGAAATCGAGAATCGCCACGACGGCCTTTGTTTGGGGCGCGAGCGAGGTGCCTGCAAGGACGATTGAGAGACATGCGGAAAGGAAAAGCGCG